>NZ_AUGA01000037.1:0-86458 GCF_000426785.1 Bradyrhizobium sp. th-b2 | reverse complement strand
ATTGCCAAGACTGATGCCTATGTCAGGTCCCGGCGCGAACGGAAGAAGATTGAGATGCTCTTCGCGCACCTCAAGCGCATCCTGCGCCTCGACCGTCTCAGGCTAAGAGGCCCGTTGGGCGCTCGTGACGAGTTCCTCCTTGCCGCAACGGCGCAGAACCTCAGGAAGCTCGCAAAGCTGATCCCGATCCCTGCGCTCCAGCCCGCCTAGGCGCAATCAAGCACCCGTGCGCCGGTCGCATTGCCCGATCCCAAATTGCCAGTTCGCGGACTTCTTCAACACAATCGGTCAAAAGCGGCCCCTCTGCCGCACGCATGACCAACATCGGCTTGCCTCCCGGAAGCCGGCATGTCGGCGCGCTGAGCGAAGGTCAGCAACGGGCCAGGAGCGGACTGGTGTTGCGCGGGACACAAAGAGAGCCCTCCTCGCGTAACGGGGAAGGGTCAAGTCTTGCGCTCAAGCCTTGTGTTTGATCTTCACCGTGTTGATGGTGCCGGTGAAGGCGTTTTCCCAAGGATCGTAGTCATCGCACACTGGGGAGTAGGCATCCATGCCGATGTCCGCGGTCTCTCCGGCCAGCGACCACACCGCACCCTGCGTCTTATTGATGCGGCCTTCGCCGACTTTCCTGCCGTTGATTGACAGCACGCCGGTGCCGCCCTTGTGCAGGCCGCCGCCGTCATAGGTGAAATCATAGACCAGCGTGACCTTGCCTTCCGGTAGAGCCTCCTTGCCTTCGATGAAGTATTTCTCCCGCGCCAGCCAGTTGTAGGCGAGCTTGGGTCTTCCGTCCTTGACGTAAAGACTCCAGCCGCCGAACAAGCCACCCTGCGAAACCACCACACCGTTGGCGCCGCCTTTGGGAATGACCAGGTCGGCGGTGACAACATAGGAACGGCTGAGCGTGTCGATGAAGACATTTTCAGCCATGCCGGTCATCCCGGCGTAGTAGGTCACCTCGGTACGGCCAGCCATAATGTCGGGCCGTCCGGCATTGGTCGCATTCAGCCGTGCGAAGGATCGGTCATCCATCGGATAAACGCCGAACTTGATCGCCTCCTGATGGAATAGATCCTGCAGTTCTTTCAGCTTCGCGGGATTTTGCGCGGCGAGGTCGGTGGCCTGCCCGAAGTCCACGGCCACATTGTAAAGCTCCCATTTGTCCTTGGCGTAGTCATCGACGCGGGGGCTGCTCTCCCATGGCGCGCGGTGCATCACGCAGGCCATCCAGCCGTCCTTGTAGATGCTGCGATTGCCGCTGCACTCGTTGTACTGGACGGTGTGGCGATCCTTTGCCGCCGCATCGTCGAAGGAGTAGATCATGCTGGTGCCGGCCATCGGAATCTGCTCAACGCCGTTGACTATCTTTGGCTCGGGGATGCCGACGGCTTCAAGGATGGTGGGGCCAACGTCGATCAGGTGGGTATATTGCCTGCGGATTTCCCCTTTCGATTTGATGCCGCCGGGCCAGCGGATGACCATGCCCTGATTCTGGCCGCCGCCCTGGCAGGCATTGATGCACCAGGTTGCCGGCGTGGAGCCGGCCATTGCCCAGGCCACCGAATAGTTAGGGTAGGAGGAGTTCGGTCCGCCATACTCGTCCATTCGGGTCTTGAGATACGGGATGTCTTCGGGTGCGTCGTTGAGGTTGGACCATTCGTTGAAGGTTCCGTTTAGACCACCGATCGCGGTGCCGCCATTGTCGCCGGCGATATAGATCACGATGGTATTGTCGAGTTCGCCGAGATCCCCGATGGCATCGATCAAACGCCCGATCTCGCGGTCGGTATGCTCGGCATAGCCTGCATAGACTTCCATTTGCCGCGACAGCACCTTCTTCGCGTCGTCCGAAAGGGCGTCCCATTTAGGAATTTCAGGAGGGTTTTCAGCAATCTTGGTGCCCGGAGGCATCAAGCCCATCTTTATCTGACGCGCCAGAATTTCCTCGCGTAGCTTGTCCCACCCCTGATCAAATTTCCCCTTGTAGACATCGAGCCACTCTTTCGGCGGCGTATGAGGCGGATGCGCACCGCCCGTGGCGTAATACATAAAGAACGGACGATCCGGCGTCAGCGAGCGCGTACCACGTATCCAGCCTATCGCCTTGTCCGTGATATCGACGTTGAAATGATAGTTTGGGTCGCGCGGCACGCCGAGTTCGGTAGTGCCATCCACGAGGTAGGGCCGGAACAAGTTCTTCTCGCCGCCGATAAAGCCATAGAATTTTTCAAAGCCCTGTCGCGCTGGCCAGCGGTCGAACGGACCGCTAATGCTGGTTTCCCACGGCGGCGTCTCGTGGCTTTTGCCGAACATCGACGTGCAATAGCCCCACTGTCGAAGAATTTCGGCGATGGGCGCAACGCTCTTAGGCCGCATGCCGGTGTCGCCGGGATATGAGGTCGCACCGTCAACTACTGCGGCTTGGCTATTTTGATGTTGATTGCGTCCGGTCAATAGCGCGGTGCGGCTCGGCGAACACAGACTGTTGACGTGAAAGTTTGTGTAGGTCAGCCCCTCTTTGGCGAGACGATCCATGGTCGGGAAGTTGATCGGTCCGCCGAAGGTCGATGGGTCCGCATAGGAAGTCTGGTCTTGAAGAATGACCAGGATGTTGGGGGCGCCCTTCGGCGGCCGGATCGAGACTGGCTTCGGCTGCGGCACCTTGCGCCAATCCGGCTCGGTGATGACAGGACGCTGCGGCTGCGGAAACGGCAGTATCTCGCCAAGCTTCGGCCCCGTCGATGTGGGCGCCGCTGCAGGTGCCGGTGCGGCCTGCTGCACTTGAGCGGTCGCTGGCGCTGTCGCCGCCAAAGCCGTCATCGCCGCGAGCGACGAACCACCTAGCAAAAGGTCGCGTCGTTGGATGCCGGCATCGCCACGCCTCTCTTTTTCGGATGCGTTTGAGGAGGATTCGTTCGGGGAACCGTCGTCTGGACGATCGCTCATAGCGTCCTCTCTTGTTGACGATTGAACCAGCCTCCTGGATGTACCGCGTCCATCAAAATCAGCGACGCCGCTGCTAACCAAGAGACCAAGCGGGATGTCGCTTGTTTTGATAGAGGAACGAAACCCCCGCGGTATCACGTTGATCTAAATCAATGGAAGACCGCTATGGATCAAAAGGCGACATCTCTGTGGTCGGGGCCGCGAGTGCGCTTTACCTCTCGAAAGCGGACATCCTGAATTTATAAGTACGCACCCTAGCCAGCGGCTGCGCGTCCGATTCGCGCATTACGTCAGCTCTTCCGGATCCTCGGCTGCGCGCAGGCGTGCGATGCTGTCTTCGCTCGCGTTGGCACCGGCCGCCGCGATCGCAATCTCCCGCCCCAGGTTGGTACATTCGGCCCACAGCAGGAAGAACACCAGCGGCGGCCGTTCGCGCGCCTCCAGCATCTGCCGGCAGCGCTCCGCGGCACCGTCGAGCGCCCACCACTGCCGGGCCACGACCATGACCTTGCGGAAGCTTCGCAGCGTGCCGGAGAATTTCTGCGGGTCGGCACCCACGATGGCGCCGCAATGATTCAGCCAGTTCAGCCCGGCGTAGATCGCAATCCCGTAATCCTCGATCGCGGTGCCCGTGAAGTCGACGACGGTGCTGTCGTGCGCGCGCTGGCGCAGGAAGGCGTCGATCATCTCCGCCTGGCGGGACGGATCGGCCAGCAGCGAGGTGTCCTGCCGCGGCACCATCGGAACATAGCGCATCGCTTCCAGCCGGGTGTGCTCCCAGATCGCTCTGGTATCGCCGAGCAGGTCGCCGGACTTGCGCTTGCAGGCCGGATAGACCAGCACGCCGTTGTCGGCGAGATCGAGATAGCGCGGCACGACCTTGTCGAGTGCGGCGAGAAACGCCAATGGATCGGTGAGGCCGCGCAAGTCGCCGGCGGCGTCCTCCGCGGGTGCAGGCTTGTTGACGCGTGTCCAGCCGAAATTGGCCATCCCCGGGCGCCCCGATCTCAACCTGTCCGTCAGGTTAAATGGAAAATGCGCCAAATCAACTGCGGCATTTGCCGCAACGCGCCCGCTGCTGCCGGTTGACGCGGGAAACCGCCGCGCCTAGCTCATGGTTGCGCAACGCGGGTTGCCGCCGCCGCTTTCGGAACGTACCGCCCATGACTGCATCCGACCGCCAATCGCATTGGCAGACCGTCTATCTGACCAAGGGCGAGCAGCAGGTGAGCTGGTCGCAGGCCGATCCGCAGCCGTCGCTGCGGCTGATCGAATCCGTCGCGCCCGGCTGCGACGCGTCGATCATCGATGTCGGCGGCGGGGCCTCGCGGCTGGTCGATGCGTTGCTGACGCGCGGCTTTCACGATGTCACGGTGCTCGATCTCTCCGAAGCTGCGCTGGCGAGCGCGCGGCAGCGGCTCGGCACGGCGGGCGACGCGGTACGTTGGGTCGCCGATGATGCGACGGTCTGGCAGCCGCAGCGGGCCTTCGACATCTGGCACGATCGCGCGGCGTTTCATTTCCTCGTCGAGGAAAACGATCGCGCGGCCTATCTCGACCGGCTGCATCGCGGCGTCCGGGCAGGCGGCCACGCCGTGATCGGCACCTTCGCGCCTGATGGTCCGGAGAAGTGCAGCGGCCTGCCGGTGCAGCGCTATGATCCGGCAACGCTCAGCCGGACCATCGGACCGGCCTTCGAGTTGATCGCCGAGGAGCGGCATCGGCACGTCACGCCCTGGGGAGCAGCGCAGTCGTTCCAGTTCAGTGTGCTGCGGCGGAAGTGACCGGCCGAAGGGGCGCGACTTGCCAAATCTGTGCAATATGTCGGTGAAGGTAGAGGCAGCTGCATTCGATGGGGCTGCCGGCCAGAAGGAGAGCTGAGATGACGGATGCGCCGCGCCCGATCGGCGAGATCGCGAGCTATCACGCCCATGTCTATTACGACCCCGCGAACAGCCGGGGTGAGGCGGAACGGCTGCGCAACTGGATCGGTGAGCGCTTCCTGGTCACGCTCGGGCGCTGGCACGATGTCAAGGTCGGTCCGCACGATCAGGCGATGTATCAGGTTGCGTTTGCGGCCGAGCTGTTTCCGACCCTGGTGCCGTGGCTGATGTTGAACCATGGCGGCCTGAGCATCCTGGTCCATCCCAACACGACCAATCCGCGCCGCGATCATCACGACGATCCGCTCTGGATCGGCGCGCCGCTTGCCGTCCATGCCGACAAGCTGCCGGAAGAGTCCGAAATGGAGCAGGCGCCGGCGCCGAACACGTCGCCGACATTGCGGCCCTGAGCACCCGGTTGCCGGGATGCGTAAAGTTTGACGCAATTGCATTACAACCAAGTCGTTTCAAGCTCGTCGCGTTTTGCAATGAGCGGCGCGAACTGCTGCTGCGGCTGCGCGACGAGAGCGGCCCTGGTGCCGCCCGGCAGCTTCCTGCCCGCAGCCGAACGTTACGGACTGATGCCGCTGATCGACCGCTGGGTGGTTCGCCGCGCCTTCGAGATCATCGCCGAGCGCAAGCACCATTCGCGCAGGGTCGCGAGCTACGCCATCAATCTCTCCGGCGCCACCATCGGCGACAGTGACTTCGTCGCCGAGCTGTTCGCGCAGCATGATGTTTCGCCGGCACTGGTGTGCTTCGAGATCACCGAGACCAGCGCGATCTCCAATCTCGACGAGGCGCAGAAATTCATCGCGCGGCTGCGCGAGATCGGCTGCAGCCTCTCGCTCGACGATTTCGGCACCGGCATGTCCTCGATCGCCTATCTGAAGCACCTGCCGGTCGACGTCATCAAGATCGACGGCTCGTTCGTGAAGGAGATCCTGAACAGCAAGGTCGATCGCGCGATGGCCGAGATGATCACCAAGACCGCGAAGATCATGCAGAAGCAGGTGGTCGCGGAATTCGTCGAGAGCCTCGCGATCCTGGACGAACTGCGCCAGATCGGGGTCGACTACGCCCAGGGCTACGTCATCGGGAAGCCGGTCCCGATCTTCACCCTCTGGGAAGAAAGGATCGCCTGAGGCGCCGAAATTGTCCCGAATCGGGACTTTTTGGGCCATTTCGGCCGGCCGAGCGCTGATTCTCAGCCACTTTCCATCCGAAAAACGTTTAAAGAACCTCTCGTTGCCCGCTCTGTCTCGATTATGCCTTACTCTAATTCCCTGATATGATGAGCGATCGGTGAATCCCACGTGGGCCGGGCAACAGGCCCCAGAGCACCGTATTTGGGGATGATGGGTCAACGTACGACGAAAGCTGCCGGGCGTAAGTCGAGCCGCGGCATATCCCTGATGGGCAGTACGGCGTTTGCCGTGAGCGCGCTTGCGCTGTCGGCTGGCCTTGCCGCCTGGGCGGTCGGCATCGATCCCACCGCTTGGCTGCACGGACCGGCGCTCGCCAACACCAGCGCCGCGCTGAGCTTCGAAGATCGCTTCGGCTCGCGCTCCACGCTCAATTCGGCCTCGCTTTATTATCCACTGCGCCGCGGGTTCCGTTCGAGCCGCGGCGATTTCAATACCGAGTTCGATCAGATCGAGGATGCGCTGGCCGGCCAGTTGCGTGACACGCAGACCGAACAGGTGAGCCTGCCTGCGACGGCGTCCGTCGCCGCCACGACGCCTGCGACATCCGCGGTGCCGATGCCGCGGTCACGGCCGGCCGAAGCCAATCTGCTGGCACGGAACGATCAGCCGCCGCAGGCGCCGGTGCCGCAGGGTGACAACCGCACGTTCCTGCAGAAGATCGCCGACATGATGCCGGGCAAGCTGCAGCTGGCCTCGATCGATCCGAACGACGGATTGTTGTCCGGTCCGAGCCCCGATCTCGGCGCGCTCGGCTACGACAGCACCACGGCGGTCTACGACATCACCGGCCGCATAGTGTACATGCCCGACGGCACCAAATTCGAGGCGCATTCAGGCCTCGGCAATCTGCTCGACGATCCGGCCCACGTGAACGCCCGCAATGCAGGCGCGACGCCGCCCGGCATCTACGAGATGAAGCCGCGCGAAAAGCTGTTCCACGGTGTGCCTGCGCTGCGCATGACCCCGGTCGATGGCAGCGACCCGTTCGGACGGGTCGGCCTGCTGGTCCACAGCTACATGCTCGGGCCGAACGGCGATTCCAACGGCTGCATCTCCGTGAAGCACTACGACAGGTTCCTGCAGGCCTACCGCAACGGTACGGTCAAGCGCATCGCCGTCATCGTCAGCATCAAGGACGTTAAGTCGGCATCGACGCGCGCGCCGTCGAACTCGTAGGCCGAGTATGGCGTCGCCAGCGTCGCTGGCGACTGATTTTGCCTTATCATGCTTGGTCGGCGACGGCGGTTAGCCGATCTCTTTCCTGACCGTCGCGGCAGCGTCGCACATCGCCTTCAATTTTCCGAACGCGACGTGGCGCGGCATGTATTTCATGCCGCAGTCCGGTGCCACCACCAGCCGTTCCGCCGGCACATGCTTCAGGCCGTTGCGAATGCGATCGGCGACGATGGCGGCGGATTCGATCTCGGGGTTGCCGAGGTCGAGCACGCCGAGCATGATCTTCTTCGATGAGAGATCCCTGAGCACGCCGAGATCGAGCTTCGGCTGGGCCGCCTCGATCGAAATCTGGTCGGCGATGGTGTCGTCGAGCTCGGCGAGGAAGGAATAGCCGGCCGGCTTGGTCGAGCCCGGCACCACCGCGGCATATCCGAAGCAGAGATGCACCACGGTCGGGATCGTGATGCCCTCGAGCGCTCGATTGATCGCCTTCACCGCATAGCGCTTGGCGAGATCCGGATTGTTGCGCACCCAGGGCTCGTCGAGCTGGATGACGTCGGCGCCGGCCTTCTCGAGGTCGCGTGCCTCGGCATTGACGGCCGCGGCGAAGGCCATCGCGAGCTCCTCGTCGTCCTTGTAGAACTCGTTCCTGGCCTGCTGGCTCATCGTGAACGGGCCGGGCAGGGTGATCTTTGCGGCACGGTCGGTGTTGTTGCGCAGGAACTGCATGTCGTGCAGCTCGACCGGTCCCCTGCGCTTCACCGGGCCGACCACGCGCGGCACCGGCGTCTGCGTGTTGCCGGTGCGTGCGGTGATCATTGCGGGGTTGTCGGCATCGATGCCATCAAGGGCGGTGGCAAACCGGTTGGAGTAGCTCTCGCGGCGGATCTCGCCATCGGTCACGATGTCGATGCCGGCGCGTTCCATGTCCCTGATCGCCACGATGGTCGCGTCGTCCTGCGCTTCCTCCAGATGCTCGGCCGGCAGGCGCCACATTGCGTGCATGCGGGTGCGGGGCACCGACTTCGACAGCATGGCGCGATCGACCAGCCATTCCGGCTGCGGATAGCTACCGACGACGGTGGTGGGCAGCAGATGCCTGGGCAGGTTCATAATGTCCTCCTTCTTCTTGTTGCGTGGCCGGCTCAAGCCGCCCGCGTTGCAGTTGCCGCAACTTCGTCCTTCACCGGGTTGCGCAGCACGCCGATGCCGGAAACTTCGACCTCGACAACGTCGCCATCCTTCATCCACAGCGGCGGCGTGCGATAGGCGCCGACGCCGCCGGTGGTGCCGGTGACGATGACGTCGCCGGGCACGAGCTCGGTGAAGGTCGAGCAATAGGCGATCAGCGTCGCGACGTCGAACACCAAGTCGGAGATCGGCGCCGCCTGCACCTCGACGCCGTTGAGACGGGTTGCGATGTGCTGCTTGCTGATGTCGGAAAGCTCGTCGGTCGTCACCATCCACGGCCCGAAGCCACCTGTGCCGACGAAATTCTTGCCGGGCGCGAATTGCGAGGTGTGGCGCTGCCAGTCGCGGATGCTGCCGTCATTGTAGCAGGCATAGCCGGCGACATGGCCGAGCGCGGCCTCGCGCTTGATGCGCCGGCCGGCTTTGCCGATGATAACAGCCATCTCGCCCTCATAGTCGAAGCGCTCGGACTCCAGCGGCCGGATCATCGGCTGTCCGGCGCCGACCTGGCTGTTGGCGAAGCGGGTGAAGATCATCGGATGTGGCGGCGTCGGATGGCCGCTCTCGGCGAGATGCGTCGCATAGTTGACGCCGATGCAGAAGATCTTCTCGGGATCGGGCACCGTCGGCAGCAGCTCGATATCCTTCAGCGCGTGATCGGCGCGCTCGCCTTGCAGCTTCTTCAGCTCATCCAGCGAGCCCTTCGTCAGCAACGCCTTCAGCGTCGGATACGCCGTCAGCCGCTTGCCGGCGTCGATCACCCCGGCGTCGGTCACGATGCCGTAGCTTGCGGTACCCGCCGCCTTGAAACTTGCGATCTTCATGGTCTCTCACTCTCTTCGATGGAGGAAACATAGTTCTGGATAGGAAGTGCGATCTCGCCGTTGCGGACAGGGACGCATTGCGGCGGAAAGTCCTGACGGAAGCGGGCGCCGCTGGTCTCGGCGCGATCGAGGAAGCGGTCGAGATGTGCCATCGCGCCGGTCGGCAAATCGTGCAGCACCAGCAGCGTCCATGGCTGTGCACGGCATTGCGCGAGCGCACGGTCGGCCCAGCCATCCGGATCGTCCCAGTCGCGCGGAATCGCGTTCCAGAGCACGCAGCTGTGCTTGTTGCGCGTCAGATAGTCGACCACGGAGGGCTTCAGCAGCCGGTCGTCGAGATTACCGCCGCCGCCAAACGGCCGGAACCAGCGGTTCGGGTGAGAGAGCTCGCCGATCGCGGCCTGGGTCCGGCCGATCTCGCGCTGGGCCGTGTCCGCATCCGGCTGCTGGCCGAGCGGAATGCTGTGCGTATAGGTGTGATTGCCGATCCAGTGGCCTTCGTCGCGCGCGCGGGCGGCGAGGCGGCGGCGTGCAGGGTCGCCGAGTTTCTCGCCGATCACGAAGAACGTGGTCTTGATGCCGCGTTCGCCCAGGATATCGAGCACGCGTGGCGTCACGTCCGGCTCCGGTCCATTGTCGAACGTCAAGGTCAGGTCGAACACGTCGCGGTCCCCTTACGTCGCCGGCTGCATTGCGCCGGAGCCGACTTCGTCGGCGGCGCTCTGGCCGGCGCGCGTGCCGGTCTGCCAGATCGCGGCCTTGCGCTCGACCCAGCGGATCACGGTGTTGAAGGCGATCGCCATGAACAGCACCAGCAGCACGCCGGCGAAGACGTGCGGGCTGTCGAGAATGGTGCGGTAGCGCGAGATCAAATAGCCGATGCCGGCCGAGGAAATCAGCATCTCCGAGACCACCACGCCGACGATGACGAGCGCGCCGCCGACGCGCAGGCCCGACAGCACGGTCGGTATCGCGGCGGGGATGATGACGCGGACCAGGCGCTGGCCCAGCGTCGCGCCCATGCTGCGGGCGGCGAGCAGCAGTTGCGGGTCGATGGTCTGAATTCCGGCCGCGGTCGCCAGCATGGTCGGCAGGAAGCCGTAGATCGAAGCGAAGGCGATCTTCGACTCCGAGCCGATGCCGAGCCACACCGTGAACACCGGATAGAGGATTACGAGTGGGACCGCGTAGAGGCTCGAGACCATCGGCATGATCAGAAGCCGCGGCCGCGGCAGGCTGCCGACGACGGCGCCGAGCAGGATGCCGCCGCCGCAGGCGAACGCCATCGAGACCGCGACCTCGTAGAGCGTCACCGCGAGCGCGTGGCCATATTCGGCGGCTTCGTTCCAGCCGGCGAGCAGCGTGGAGGACAGCGACGGCAGGAACAGTTCGGGGATCAACCCGGTGCGCGGCAACAGCTCCCACAGCGCAATCAGGCCGATGACGATCAGATGGCGAAGTGTTCTCGCGCTCATCATTGCCTCACGCCGATTTGCGGATGTGGCGCCAGATGCGGTCGCGCAGCGCGCCGAAGGCGTCGCCGCTCAGCATCTCGTAGGTCCGCGGCCGCGGCAAATTGACCTGCAACTGATCGACGATGCGGCCGGGCCGCGGCGACGTCACGATCACCTCGTCGGCGAGATAGACCGCCTCGGTCAGGCTGTGGGTGACGAACACGACGGTCTTGCCGGTCGCGGCCCAGATCCGCAGCAGCTCGTCGCCCATCGTCATGCGGGTCTGCTCGTCGAGCGCGGCGAACGGCTCATCCATCAACAGCACCGGCGGATCCTGCACCAGGCCGCGCGCGATCGAGACGCGCTGCTTCATGCCGCCGGAAAGCTCGTGCGGGTGACGCTTGCCGAAGCCTTCGAGGCCGACCAGCTTGAGCGCATCCTGCGCCTTGGCCCGGCGCTCCGCCCTGGCGACGCCGCGCAGCGCCAGCGGAAACTCGACATTGTCTTCGGCGCTCAGCCACGGAAACAGGCTCGCTTCCTGGAACACGACGCCGACGCGGTTCGGGTCTGGCTGTGGGATCGGCGCGCCGTTGATGGTGATGGTGCCTGAGGTCTGCCCGCGCAGCCCGGCCATCATCATCAGGAGCGTGGACTTGCCGCAGCCGCTCGGGCCGACCAGCACGACAAAGCGCCCCGGCTTGATGTCGAGCGAGACGTCCTCCAGCGCGACGACGTCCTGCGACCTGGTCCGGAACACCTGGCCGACATTCCTCACCTCGATCGCGCCGGCGCGCAGCGGCGGCTTCAATGGTGTCACGTTCGCCAATGGCTGCATCGTGTTTCCACCCATCTGATGAGTTCATTGAAGGTCATGGCGATCGCGGCGACCATAACGACGCCGGCGAGCAGCTGCTTCATCTGGAAATTCTCGCCCCAGGTCGCGATCTGGTGGCCGATGCCGTCGCGCGAGGCGTACATTTCGGCGAGGATCACGCCGGTGAGGTTGAAGATCATCGAAATCCGCAGCGCTTCCAGCAGCACCGGCAGCATGCTCGGCAGGTAGACGCGGAACGCGGTCTGGATGCGCGTGGCGCCATAGGAGCGGGCGACCGTGAGGTGCTCGACCTTGACCGATTCTACCGCCGTCGTGGTCGACATGATCACGATGAAGATCGTCGAGAAGAAACCGAACCCGACCTTCTGGGCGAAGCCGACGCCGAACACCAGGATGAACATCGGCAGGAAGATCGATTTCGGGATGCTGAAGGCGAAGAACAGCAGCGGCTTTGCCACATCGGCAAAATAGCGGTTCTCCGCGACCAGGAAACCGATCAGCGCACCCATCGGCACCGCGAGCGCAAAGGCGGTCAACACTTCGGTCGCGGTCACCAGGAGGTCAGTCCGGACGCTGGAGCGTTGCAGGAGGTCGCCGAGCGTCATCAGCGTGTCCGATGCCGACGGTAGCAGGCGCGGATTGACGAGGCCGGTCCGCGACAGGATCTCCCACAGCGCGAAGATCGCGATCACGATCACGACCCGCGCGAGCTTGATGGTGAGGGTGGCCTGCATGTTATGGCTTGGTCGGCACCGGCTTGAACTTGGTCGAGATCACATCCTCGACCGGAACGATGTCCTTCAGCCCGCCGAGCTTGGCGAGATCGAGCGAGAGCTGCACCGCCGCCGGCACGTTGGCCGCGCCCATGTTGCCGTCGGTCTCGAGCTTCATGATGGTGTTGTCGTATTCCATCGCGGCGATCTCGGCCGGCATCTCGTAGAGGTCGGCGATCAGCTTCACGGTGACGTCGCGGTTGGCACGCATGAATTGCACGGCGCCATAGAGCGCGTTGACGGCCTTCTGGACCACCTCCGGCTTGGCCTCGGCGAACTTGTCGAGCACGATCCAGCCCGCGGTGAGGTTCGGCGGCGCCGCGGTCGCATAGTCGAGGATGGTCTTGGCTTCGCCCGACTTGGCGACCTGGAAGCTGAGCGGCGAATAGACGACGGCGGCATCGACATTGCCGGCGAGCAGGTTCGGCACCAGGCCGCCGCCGCCGACCGGCACGCGGGTGAAATCGATCTTCCGGTCCTGGATGGTCCAGAGCGCGAGCAGGTCGGAGCCGGAGCCTGCTGCGGTGATCCCGACCTTCTTGCCGTTGAGATCCTTGACCTCGAGCGTCGACTTGGCCGGCACCATCAATTGCCAGCCGAAATTGCCCATCGCGGCATTGGCGACGATCCGCGACATCACGCCCTTCTTGCGGCCGGCTGACACCAGCGACGGCGGATCGAGAATGATGTCGGCAGCACCCGCGGCCATGCCCTCGAAGGTCTCGGCACCGCTGCGGTAAACCGTCAGCTCGGCCTTGATGCCTTCCTTCTCGAACAGTTTTTGCCGGACCGCGGTCTCGGCGATGGTCGTCGGCCAATAAGTCTTGGTGGGCAGGCCGACGCGGATCGTTTCGGCAGCATAGGCGGGGCCAGCCAGCAGGGTGGTGGCGACGAGGGTTGCCAGCGCGCGGCGGCGCGTGATGCTCATGGTTATGTTTCTCCCGGATTATCGATTGTTGTTATTTTCGTCGCGTCGCGCGCCGTAGGTTCAGGTGCTGCCGTTGACCTCCGCAATGCGCGGAGCGGCGAGCTCGACGAATTCCCTGGTGATGCCAAAATGCTTTGACAATGCGCGAACGGCCGCATCCGCATCGCGTGCCAAGACGGCCTCCACGATCGCGGCGTGCTCGGCTTCGACGTCGCGCGTCCTGCCGACCTCGCGGCGGATCGAAAGCCGCCGATAGCGCTCGCTCTGCTCATGCAGCACATCGCGGAAGCCGAGCAGCCATTGCGAGCCGCAGGCATTGACCAGTGCGCGATGGAAGATGCGGTGGCGGACCACCCATTCTTCGTAGTGCACGGTCGGATCGTCAGGATAGCGATGGGGGACGGCCTTCAGCGCCTCCCAGGCGGCCGAGACCGAGTGCAGCCAGGCCTGGTCGCCGCGCTCGATCGAGCGCCGCAACGCCAGTCCCTCGATGTCGATCCGGGTCTGCGTGACGTCGGCTAGATCGGCGAGCGAGACCGGGCAGACGCGAAAGCCGCGCTGGTCGGAGGCCTGCACCAGGCCGTCGGCCACCAATCGTGACAACGCCTCGCGGACAGCGGCGAGGCTGACCGAGAACTGCTTGGCGAGGCCGGCGATATGCAGCTTCTGGCCGGGAAGCAGCCGGGTCGACAGGATGTCGGCCCGCAGCCGCTCCTGAACCGCCGATGTCAGGCTTCGCGGCCCGTCGCCGGCCAAGCCCTCGCGAAAACTCAACCCGATGTTCATGGCCGGCAGATTGGCTGACCGTCTTGTTGCCGTCAATCGAAAATCGATTTTTTGACGATGGATCGGCCAAATATGACAGACAATGTATACTAAACAGTCGGACTTGGTGGAAACTCCGAGAAAATTTGCTAGTTTCTCGCCAATAATGTATACAGATAGAATTCATCCTAGGGAGGATAGCGTGCAAAAGCCCTTTCCAATGAACGCGTGGTACGCGGCCGGCTGGGATGCCGAGATCAAGCACGCGCTGTTGCCGCGGACGATCTGCGGCAAGCATGTCGTGATGTACCGGAAGGGCGACGGCGAGGTCGTGGCGCTCGAGGATGCCTGCTGGCATCGCCTCGTGCCGCTCTCCAAGGGCCGACTCGACGGCGACGCCGTGGTCTGCGGCTATCACGGCCTGAAATACAATGCGCAGGGCCGTTGCACCTTCATGCCCTCGCAGGAGACCATCAATCCGTCGGCTTGCGTGCGCGCCTATCCCGTCGTCGAGCGCCACCGCTTCATCTGGCTCTGGATGGGCGATCCCGCGCTGGCCGATCCGGCGCTGGTGCCCGACATGCACTGGAACCACGATCCGGCCTGGGCCGGCGACGGCAAGACCATTCACGTCAAATGCGACTATCGCCTCGTCGTCGACAACCTGATGGACCTGACGCACGAGACCTTTGTGCATGGTTCGAGCATCGGCAATGAGGCAGTCGCCGAAGCCCCGTTCGACGTCACCCACGGCGAGAAGACCGTCACCGTGACGCGCTGGATGAAGGGCATCGAGCCGCCGCCGTTCTGGGCCAAGCAGTTGCAGAGGCCGGGGCCGGTCGATCGCTGGCAGATCATCCGCTTCGAGGCGCCATGCACCGTCAATATCGACGTCGGCGTCGCGCCGGCCGGATCGGGCGCGCCGGAGGGCGATCGCTCGCTGGGCGTCAACGGCTATGTGCTCAATACCATCACGCCGGAGACCGAGAAGACCTGTCATTATTTCTGGGCCTTCGTCCGCAATCACCGCATCACCGAGCAGCGCCTGACCTCGGAAATCCGCGACGGCGTCGCCGGCATCTTCCACGAGGACGAGATCATCCTGGAGGCGCAGCAGCGCGCGATGGACGAGAATCCGGACCGCGTGTTCTACAATCTCAACATCGATGCCGGCGCGATGTGGGCGCGGCGCGTCATCGACCGCATGGTGGCGAAGGAACATCCGCCGCAGCAGCTGCAGGCGGCGGAGTAGGCCAGGCCAGGCCATGACGGAACGCGAAGCCGATCGCTCAGTGTCGCAGACCGTGCGGGCGCAGCTTGCGCTGCGCGACCTGGTTCTCTCCGGCCGCCTGCGGCCCGGCGAGCGCATCTCGGAACTGCAGGCGGTCGAGATCACCGGGGTGTCGCGCACGCCGGTGCGGATGGCGCTGGTCCGGCTGGAAGAGGAAGGCCTGCTGGAGGCGATCCCGTCCGGCGGATTCATGGTCAAGGCATTTTCCGAGCGCGACATTCTCGATTCGATCGAGCTGCGCGGCACGCTGGAAGGGCTGGCTGCGCGCTTTGCCGCCGAGCGCGGCGTCTCGTCGCGCGATCTCGAGCCGCTGAAGCAATGCCTCAGCGAGATCGACGGCCTGGTGCGGCAGGATCCGATCTCCGTCGAGGCGTTTTCGTCCTACGTCGCGCTCAACGCGCGCTTCCACGCGCTGCTCACCGAACTGTCGCGCAGTCCGCCACTGATCCGGCAGATCGACCGCGCCTCGGCGCTGCCGTTCGCCTCGCCGAGCGGCTTCGTGATGGCGCAATCGGCGTTGCCCGAGGCGCGCCAAATCCTGCTGATTGCGCAGGACCATCATCGCGTGGTGGTCGACGCCATCGAGAACCGCGAGGGCGCGCGCGCCGAGGCGATCATGCGCGAGCATGCCCGGCTTGCGGCACGCAATCTGCGGCTAGCGCTGCGCAACCGCACCCATCTCGATCTGCTGCCGGCGCTGGCGCTGATCAATTCGGCGGCCGGCTGAGCGGAGCGTACCATGCGATTCATTGAGACCTGGACCTCCGCCACGCTGGTCGCGACGCGCGACCTCACGCCCGGCATCCGCGAATTCCTGCTGCGCCCCGACGGCTTTGCTGCCGCGCCTTACCCCGTCGGCAGCCATATCAATGTCAGCGTCACCATCGAGGGCCAGCCGCAAACCCGCTCCTATTCGCTGGTCGGCGAAGTCGATCCGCAAGGCTATCGGATCGCGGTGCGGCGCGCCCCGGATTCCCGCGGCGGTTAGCATTATATGTGGTCGCTCGCTCCGGGGGCGCGGCTCACCATCACGCTGCCGGCCTCGCTGGTTCAGCTCGACTGGACGCGGCGGCAGTTCTGCCTGATCGCGGGTGGCATCGGCATCACGCCGATCGTCGGTGCGGCAAAGGCGCTGGCCCGCCGCGACGCCGGCGTGGCGCTGCATTATGCCGTCCGCACGCGCAGCGATGCGGCCTACCTCGACGTGCTCGAACGTCTGCTCGGCGACCGCCTTGTCGTTCATGCCGGCGACGAGGGCAGCCGGCTCGACCTCGGCCGTGTGTTCGCGGCCTTGCCGCCGGAGACGATGGCGTTGTTCTGCGGCCCGATGCGGATGCTGGATGCGGCACGGCGCACCTGGGAGGCGTCCGGTCGCCCGCTGTCTGATTTGCGCTACGAGACCTTCGGATCGAGCGGGCTGCTGCCGACCGAGGCGTTCCGCGTCCGGCTCAAAGGCGAGGGGATCGAGTTCGTGATCCCGCGCGACCGATCGATGCTGGACGTGCTCAACGAAGCCGGTCATGAGGTGATGAGCGACTGCCGGCGCGGCGAATGCGGCGTCTGCGCGCTCGACGTGGTCGATGTCGACGGCGAAATCGACCATCGCGACGTCTTCTTCAGCGATCACCAGAAGCAGGAGAGCCGCAAGATCTGCGCCTGCGTCTCGCGCGCCCGCGGCACCATCACGGTCGACACCCTGCATCGGGCCGACGCGCTCTAACAGGCTCGACCGGTCGCGGCATTCGATCAGGGCTACGCCGCGTGCACCGAGTGCTGCGGATCGTGATCGAGCAGGGCCGTGATCTCGCCGGCCGACATCGGCCGGCCGATCAGATAGCCCTGAACTTCGTCGCAGCTGGTCTGGCGCAGGTATTCGAGCTGATCCGCGGTCTCAACGCCTTCGGCCACCACGCCGATCTGCAGGTCCTGCGCGAGGCCGATCACCGATTTGACGATCGCGGCGCAGTCCGGCTGGGTCAGCATGTCCCGGATGAAGGATTGGTCGATCTTGATGCGGCTGAACGGCAGCTTGCGCAAATAGGTCAGTGACGAGAAGCCGGTGCCGAAATCGTCGAGCGCGACCGTAAGGCCGAGTTCGAGCAGCGCGTTGAGGATCGCGGGCGCCGATCCGTATTTCGAGATCAGCATCGATTCGGTGATTTCGATCTCGAGCCGGTGGGGCGCGACGTTGGCCTGGGCAAGCGCGTCGACGATGGTCTGCAGGATGCCGACGTTCTGAAACTGGACCGCGGAGAAATTGACCGCGATCCTGATGTCATCAGGCCAGCGCGCCAGCATCGCGCAGGCATGGCGGATCACCCATTCGCCGAGCTGATGGATCAGCCCACTCTCCTCGGCGATCGGAATGAAGACGCTCGGCGGGATCAGGCCACGCGTCGGATGCTGCCAGCGCAACAGCGCCTCGAAGCCGGTGACGCGGCCTTTGCGGATGTCGAGGAACGGTTGGTAGACGAGGAACAGCTGGTCGGCCTCGATGGCCTGTTCCAGATCCCGCTGCAGGGCGCGTCGGTCGCGCGCGGACTGGTCGTCGCTGGCCTCGAAGAAGCAGATGGTGCCGGGGCCGGATTTCTTCCCCCGGTAGAGCGCGATGTCGACGTGCTTGAGCAGATCGTGCGACGTGCTGCCGTCCCGCGGCGCGAGCACGATGCCGATGCTGAGCATCCCGTTGATCTCGAACCCGTCGATCGTAAACGGATCGGCAAAGGCCGCGACGAACCGCTCGGCGATCGCGAGCGCATCCTCGGGCCTGGTCAGGTTGGACATGATCAGCGCGAATTCATCGCCGCCGATCCGCGCGACATGCTCGGCAGCGCGCGTGCAGCGCTGCAACCGGGCCGCAACCTGCACCAGGAATTCGTCGCCCGCGGGATGGCCGAACCTGTCGTTGACCTCCTTGAAGCGATCGAGATCGAGCAGCAGCACGGCGAATTCCTCGCCTGAGCGCGCCAGCCGGTGCAGCGCGCCGTTGAGCGCCTCGTTGAAGGCGACGCGGTTTGGCAGATGCGTCAGCGGATCCTGCCGCACGGTCCGTTCGGCCTCGTGCTGGGCGATGATCCGCCGCCTGAACTCGAACGCGTTGACGAACACGCCGCGCAGCAGCACGGAGCCGTAGACCAGAACGAGGACGGCCAACAGGAGATAGACGAAGTCGCCGTCCCTGCCGAGGCACATCGCGGTGCCGACGAAGATCGGCGCGGTGAATGCAATCGCGGCGATCGGGATGGTGGAGAAGGCGAAGGCGCCGCCGGCCAGCATTCCGGCGCACAGGCAGGTGATCACCAGTTGCGCGCCGCTTGATGCATTGGCGAAGAAGGCGACCGGAACGATGCCCCAGGCCGCTCCGAGCGCCAGCGCATTGCGCACCAGCCGGTACATGGTTCGGCGCGACACGAATTGCGGCTTGGCGATGCGGCGCGCTGCGCGCGCTTGCAGCCCGAAGAACAGCGCTGCGCTGCTCACGGCGGCGGCCCAGATCAGCGCGAAGGCCCAATCCGGCGATTGCCACAATGCAACGGCGAGCACCAGCGCGTTGCAGGCATTGGCCAGCATGATGCCGAAGGAATAGCCAAGCACGAGCGAAACCTGCTCGGCGCGGATGTGACCGGCAAGCGCTTCATCCGTCGGTGGTGCACCGAAGGCCGCGAGGTCGCCTGCGAACAAGGTCGCGAAATATGATCTCAGCTGGGTACGCATCACTAAATTGCCTGCGCGGTTTGGCCATGGCGCAGTGACGAAGGATTCTCTGCAAACCTTTGACAAACTATGAACTATTGGAACGGACCGGGCTGCCGCGGGCTCACGTTTTGGTTCCACTGGCGCGCATTGCTAACAAATCGATACAAATGCGTGACGCGACCTCACGGACCGGCAAAGCCTGCCGGGCGCCACGCTGCTTGATCCTCTGCCGGTTTTTCGCAATGAGTTGAGCAATGTCTTTGGTTCCCGCAACGGCAAACCAGAAGATGCGCATGAGCCTCCCGACCACGAACCACGATCCCGGGTTCCGTATCACGCGGGCCAGCCATGTCGTCCTGACCGTCCGTGACCTCACAGCGAGCCGGCAGTTCTACGAAAAGGTGATCGGGCTGCGGAGGAGGCCGATGCGCTCTATTTCCGCGGCGTCGAGGAGGCCTGTCATCACAGCCTTGTGTTGCGCAAGGGCGAAGGCGCCGCCTGTGCGCGGCTCGGCCTGCGGGTCTTTCAGGACGATGACCTCGACCGGCTCAAGGCCTTCTTCGAGGCGCATGGATGCTACGCCGCCTGGGTCGATGTGCCGCATCAGGGCCGCACCCTGCAAGCGACCGATCCCGCCGGAACGCCGCTGGAGTTCTGCGCGACCATGCCGGTGCTGCCGCGCATGATCACCAAATTCACCCGCCATGCCGGCGGCTCGGCGCTGCGGCTCGATCACACGCAGGTGCTGACGCCGGAGGTGCGCAAGGCGTGCGAGTTCTACACCGCCGCAGGCTTTCGGCTCAGCGAATACATCGCGCCGGCGGGGACGTTCGATCTGCGCGGCGTGTTCCTGCAGCGCAAGGGCAATCCGCACGACATGGTGTTCTTCAATGGGGCGGGACCGCGGCTGCACCATTTCGCGTATCTCGCGCCCGAGGTTCATCATTTGCTCAACGCCTGCGATATCGCCGGCGAGCTCGGCTATGGCGCGGCCGTCGAACGCGGCCCGGGGCGGCACGGACCGGGACACGCGATGTATGTCTACATGCGCGATCCCGACGGGCATCGCGTCGAGCTGTTCAACACGCACTACCAGATCATGGACATCGAGAACGAACCGATCGGCTGGGACCCCTCCGACCACAAAATTTCGTTTCCATGGGGACTGCCGGCGCGGCAGGCCTGGTTCGAGGAGGCGACACCGTTCGCCGATGTCGCGATCTGCGAGCCAGAGGTGAAACCGAAGCCGCTGACGCTCGAGAGTTACCTCGCGAAGTAGCATGGCATCATCGATCGCTACTCCCATCTATGACGTCGCCATCGTCGGGCTCGGGCCGGTCGGTGCGATCTTCGCCAATCTGCTGGCGAAAGCCGGCTTGAAGGTCGCCGTCGTCGAGCGTGTCGTCGACATCTACGACAAGCCGCGCGCGATCACGCTCGATCATGAGGCGCTGCGCGTGCTGCAGGCGATCGGGCTTGGCGATTTCATGGAGCAGGCGATCGCCCCGCACAACGGTTCGCATTATCTCGGCGTCGACGGTGAGATCATCAAGATCTTCGACCCGATGCCGCCGCCGTTTCCGCTCGGCTGGATCCCGAACGTCACCTTCGTGCAGCCGGATGTCGAGCAGGCGCTGCGCGACAAGCTCGCCGAATATCCGCAAGCCGACGTTTTCCTCGCCGCCGCCGGCGTGGCGTTGCAGCAGGATGAGAACGCGGTGACGCTGACGGCGCGGCGCGAGTCCGGTGAGGAGTTTTTGATCCGCGCGCGCTATCTGGTCGGCTGTGACGGCGCCAACAGCTTTGTGCGCAAGCGGCTCGGCATCGGCCTGGAAGACCTCGCCTTCGATGAATGGTGGATGGTGGTGGACACGCTGACCGGCGAGCCCGCCAAGCGGCCGTCCCGGAGTTTTCAGTATTGCTGGCCGTCGCGGCCAGGCACCTTCGTACCGGGCCCGCGCAATCTGCGGCGCTGGGAGATCAAGCTGTTGCCGGGCGAGGATCCCGATTTGGCCGGCGCGCCCGACAACGTCGTGAAGCTGCTGAAAGGCTTCACCGATATCTCCGACCTCACGATCTGGCGCTCGGCGGTCTATCGTTTCCACGCGCTGCTCGGCGAGCGCTGGCGCGACCGCCGCGTGCTGCTGATGGGGGACGCTGTGCACCAGACGCCGCCGTTCCTCGGGCAGGGGCTGTGCGCGGGCATCCGTGATGCCGTGAACCTTGCCTGGAAGCTGAGGCTGGTTCTCCGTGGCGATGCCGACGAGGCGCTGCTCGATGCTTACGAGATCGAGCGCAAGCCGCATGTCCGCGCCGTTGTCGCCAGCGCCAAGGAGTTCGGCAAGATCATCGGCGAACTCGATCCCGCGGCTGCCGCCGAGCGCGACGTGCGGCTGCGCGCTGACCTCAAGGCCGGCAAGGCCGAAACCATCCGGCAGAAATTCATTCCCGATCTCGTCTCCGGTCTGATCGCGCGCGATGCCGATCTTGCCGGGCGGCTGTTCGTGCAGCCGCATGTGCGTGCGCCGGACGGGCGGACCTGCCGGCTCGACGATTTGCTGAAGCCGGAATTTGCGATCGTGACGGCGGCAACAGAGCCGATGGCGTGGCTGTCGGACGCGTCCTGTGCCGCCTGGCAGCATCGCGCCGGCGAGCGCGTCGTCATCACGACCTCAGGTGAAAGCGCCGATGCCAACGGTATCCTGACCGTGATCGAGCGCGACGGCCTGTTCGCCGACTGGATGCGGCAACATGGCGCCGCGGCGGTCATTGTGCGGCCCGACCGTTATGTCTTCGGTGCCGCGGGCAGCGCCGACGAACTCAATATGCTTGTCGGGCAACTGCTCCAGAACCTCAGCGCAGGGCACTAGTCTTTTCAAGGCGACGCTTTGTCTGTACCACCGGAAGAAAGAGATTCCGGGGAAAAAAGACTTGCCGGGGGAAACCAGTGAACAACAAGAATGATGCGGCCGAATTCGACTACGTCATCGTCGGTGCCGGCTCGGCCGGTTGCGTGCTTGCCAGCCGCCTGAGCGCCGACGGCAAGCACTCGGTGCTGCTGCTCGAGGCCGGGCCGAAGGACACCAACATCTGGATCCATGTCCCGCTCGGCTACGGCAAGCTGTTCAAGGAAAAATCCGTCAACTGGATGTACCAGACCGAGCCCGAGCCGGGTCTCAACGGGCGGCAGGTGTTCCAGCCGCGCGGCAAGGTGCTTGGCGGCTCCAGCTCGATCAACGGCCTGCTCTATGTCCGCGGCCAGCACGAGGACTATGACCGCTGGCGCCAGCGCGGCAATGCCGGCTGGGGCTATGACGATGTCCTGCCCTATTTCAGGAAGGCGGAAGATCAGCAACGCGGCGGTGACAAATATCACGGCAGTGATGGACCGCTGCCGGTATCGGACTGGCGGCATCACGATCCGTTGTCGGAAGCCTTCGTTCATGCCGCGGCCGAGGTCGGCATTCCGACCAATCCGGATTTCAACGGCGCGAGCCAGGAGGGCGCGGGCTTCTTCCAGACCACGACGCGGCGCGGCCGGCGCGCCAGCACGGCGCGGTCCTATCTGCGGCCGGCGCTGACGCGCGGCAATCTGCATGTCGAGACCTCGGCGCTGGCGCAGCGCATTCTGTTCGACGGCAAGCGCGCGAGCGCCGTCGAGTACAAGCAGGGCGGGCAGTTGCGCACGGCCAGGGCGCGCAAGGAGATACTGGTGTCGAGCGGCGCGTACAACTCGCCGCAATTGCTGCAGCTCTCCGGCGTCGGCCCCGCCGACCTGTTGAAACAGCACGGCATCGACATCGTGCTCGATGCGCCCGGCGTCGGCAACGACCTGCAGGACCACATGCAGGTGCGCATCGTCACACGCTGCGCGCAGACCGTGACGCTGAACGACGTCGTCAACAATCCGGTGCGCCGCGTCATGGCCGGGCTGCGCTACGCGGCGCTGCGCAAGGGACCGCTGACGATCGCCGCCGGCACGTCGGGCGCGTTCTTCAAGACCAGCCCGCGGCTGGCGTCGCCGGATATTCAGATCCACTTCCTGCCGTTCTCGACCGACAAGATGGGCGAGAAGCTGCATCCGTTCTCGGGCTTCACGGCCTCGGTCTGCCAGCTGCGCCCGGAAAGCCGCGGCTCGCTGAAGATCAGGAGCGCGGACCCGGGCGTGCCGCCGGAAATCCGCATCAACTATCTGGCGACCGAGACCGATCGCCGCGCCTTCATCGACGGCATCCGTATCCTGCGCAAGATCCTGGCCGCGCCGGCGCTGAAGTCATACTCGGTCGGAGAGGTCGATCCCGGCGCCAAGGTGGTCAGCGACGACGACCTGCTGGATTTCTGCCGCCGCACCGGCAGCACCGTCTATCACCCGACCTCGACCTGCCGGATGGGCAACGATCCGCTCGCCGTCGTCGACCAGCGGCTCAAGGTGCGCGGCGTCGAGGGTCTGCGCGTGGTCGATGCGTCTGTCATGCCGGACCTGATGTCGGGCAATACCAATGCGCCGACGATCATGATCGCGGAAAAGGCGTCGGACATGATTTTGGAGGATGCGAGGTAGGAGTCCTCAGTTCCGTCATCCTGAGGAGCGCGCTCTTGCGCGCGTCTCGAAGGATGCACGGCCCCGATGTTTCGAGGCGCGGTACTCTTCACTCGTGGCCAAACTCGGGCCGTCGACCCTTCGAGACGCGCGCGAGGGCGCGCTCCTCAGGGTGACGGTGAAAGAGTGGCCGTAGCCCGGACGGAGCCTCAGCCCCGATACGCGCGTACCCGCGCGACCATCTGTTCGACATGGGCGATCGGCGTCTCCGGCAGGATGCCGTGGCCGAGATTGAAGATCAGCCGCCCCTTGCCGAAATTCTCCAGCACATCGTCCACCGCGCGGTCGAGCGCGGCGCCGCCGGCAATCAGCGCCAGCGGATCGAGATTGCCCTGCACGGCGACGCGGCTCTGCACGCGTTCGCGGATCATCGACGGCTCGGTTGCCCAATCGATCGAGACCGCATCGACGCCGGTTTGGTCGATATAGGCCGGCAGCATGCCGCCGGCGCCGCGCGGAAAGCCGATGATCCTGGCACCGGGGACCTGCTTGCGCACCCCGGCAACGATGCGCCGGGTCGGCTCGACCGACCAGCGGGCGAACTCGCGTGGCGGCAGCACGCCGGCCCAGGTGTCGAAGATCTGCAGGCAATCGGCGCCGGCCTTCAGCTGGCCGACGAGATAGCGGATCGAGTTCTCGACCAGGACGTCGATGATTTGAGCGAATGCCTCCGGATGGCGGTAGGCGAGCATCCGCGCGGGCGCCTGGTCCGGCGTGCCCTGTCCGGCCACCATGTAGGTCGCGACCGTCCATGGCGCGCCGCAGAAGCCGATCAGCGCGATGTCAGGTGCAAGCTCGCGGCGGACGCGGCGCAGCGCTTCGAAAACCGGCTCGAGCTTGCCGAAATCGGCTTGGGTCGCCAGCGCCGCGATCTCGCCGGGGGTTGCCAGCGGATCGAGCCGCGGCCCTTCGCCGGCCTCGAAGCGCACCGAACGCCCGAGCGCATAGGGGATCACCAGGATGTCGGAGAAGATGATCGCGGCGTCGAAATTGAACCTGCGGATCGGCTGCAGGGTGATCTCGGCCGCGAATTCAGGCGTGAAGCACAGATCCAGGAAGCCGCCGGCCTTGGCGCGAAGCTCGCGGTATTCCGGCAGATAGCGGCCGGCCTGCCGCATCATCCAGAGCGGCGGCACGGCCTGCCGGTGGCCCGACAGGACGTCGATGAGCGGCTTCTTCGCGGGATCCTGGGGCACGGGGAAAGTTCCTGATCAGGTCAAATTTGCGCTCCTGATACACGCTGCGACGCAATGGGCCAAGGCGGTTCTGGAACCCCGGTTTGCTTGGGCGCGTTGTTCCGGAGAATGGAGGGACGACATGGCTGAGAAATTCGATCCTGCCGCACATGACAAGCATGCCGAGAAGCCGCACGAGGCGCAGGCTGCCGACCGCAGGGCCCGCAGCCGGCTCAAGGAGGGATTGGAGGATACCTTCCCGGCCTCCGATCCGGTCAGCGCCACGCAGCCGGCGCCGTCGAAGCACGACGGCAATCGGGACAATTAGCTGGTATATCCCAGCGGTTGCTAACCACGATGCGAGTTGGGTTCAACCGTGCGGCGAACGGGTAGCGGCGCGGCGGTGGCTCAAAGCGGACAACCCTTGATCTGGAGCGTGATCGTCGGGACAGATTAGATGGGGCCGCCTTCGGGGCGCTGCATCCGGTCATATTCGAAGGTCACGCCGAGCCGGCGCTCCAGACGCCAGACCAGAATGCAGTGCCGTCGGATCGGCTCGCTCTCGATCTCGAGATCGAACGCAAACGGGAGTGCATCGTCGCTTTCCACCGCGAGCCCCGCGCCGCCGGTCGAGAGATTGAGCACAACGCATCCGACGCTGGTGTTGCGGAAGAAAATGGTTCCGCGCTTCATCAGGACTGTCCGCTGGCTGTCCGTCTTGTATCTTCTTATTGTTGTACTCACGGCAGTCTACTAGCCCCGATGATGCAGTCGCGATCGTCCCCTAAAGCGCGACGAGATTTGGTTGAATCGTCATCGCGCTTTCGTCCCTTGCTTGAGCATGGTCTCTTCGGAAAACCGCCTGGCACTTTTCTTGGCACTTTTCCGGACACGCTTTAGTTCACCAGCACCGCGCCGTCGCAGCGGACGCCCAGCACCCAGACGTCGACCTGGCCGAGCCCGATGCCGAGCGTCGCGAGGACGGATGCCAGCACCTGATCGATTGGACTCGTCACGCCATTCAGGATGCTCATGACCAGCGCGCCCAATCCCGGGATCGGAAGCCCGAGCGGGCCGACAGTGATCGTGAGCGAGAGGTTGCCGAGCAGCGTGCTCGTCAGCGATGTAAGGAAGTTGGTCGTCGTCACCGTCTTCTTGGTTCCCGACTGGATGTCGCTGTAGCTGAAATTGACGTTGGTCGGCGTGGTGTTGCCCATGCCGGCATGGGCGAGGCCGGTGACGGTGACGAGACCGAGATTGACCAGCGTCACCGGTGGTGGATTTGGCTTGGTCGTGAAGTTGGTCATATCGGCAATCGTGACATTGCCGATCCATGCATCCACGATTCCCGGTGTCACGCCGACCGTCACCTGCGACGTGTTGATGTTCGGATGGCCGCAGGACACCGCGTTGAGCGTCGCGGTGCCCGAGGCGACCTCGACATAGACCGGGAGGTTGATCGCGGAAACGGCGCCGGAGCCGAGAACATTGACCGTCGCCAGGATCCTCGTCTGCGCGGTGTGGACGCTCACGCCCTGGGTGCCCATCGTGATCCAGCTCGAGCCGACCGGGCGCTCGCCGATCGTTGCGATCACGGAAACGTTGGCGATGCCGGGCAGGCCGAGATTGACCGAGGTTGCGATCTGATGGTTCCCGTTCGCGATCTGCGCCACGGTGTTAACGAGGTCGAACACCGAAATGCTGGCGCCAACCTTGGGTTTCTGCCCGACCGTCAGGTTGGCAAAGGGGCCGAGGTCGAGCAGTGTTCCGGGCGTAATCTTGGTTGAGGAGCCGGTGACGGCCTGGGAGATCGTCGACAGCGCGGTCGTCGCGGCGCCCGCGCCATTGGTGATCTGCTGCGTGGTCAGTGCGGCCGCCATGATGTCGCCGACCTTGATGTTGCTGCTCAGCAGGTCGCTATAGGTGACGCCGGTCAGGTTGACCCGCGTCGCCAGTGCCGACAGGAAATCCAGCGCGTCGATCTTCGCGCTGATCAGTGAATTGTAGTCCATCACCGAGAGCGACAGCGTGGTGCCGAGCATCGAGCCGAGCATCGCATTGAGCACGCCGCCGTTGACCGAGAGCAGCCGCGAGCCGATCGCGAACGACGCCATTTCGGTCGACGTCGCGGTGGCGGTGGTCCTGATCGTGAAGCTGCTCGCGCCGGTGATGTAGCGTGCGAAATAGAGCGGGGTCTGGGTATTCAGCGTGACGCGCGCGGCGTTGGGAATGCCGACCGCCGGGGTCACGAAACGGGCCTGTGGCGCGACGGCGCTGTTTGCGGTGTAGGTCCCCGTCTCAACCTTGACCACCGCGCTGGCTGGATAGTTGTTCTGTGTCACCGTCGCGGTGGCGGCGTTGACCGGATTGTTCAGGTTGGCGGCGGCGACGATTGCGGCGAGATCGGCGGTGCTCTGGGTCTTGCGGCGGTCGGCGAAGATCGTGCCGAGGTCGATTGCAAGCCCGGCGCACCCGATCACGAGCGTCATCAGGCCGGCGCTGATCATCGCGAAGTTTCCGCGTTCGTCGGCGCCGAAGCGCCGCATCAGCATCAGCATGGCCGTCATTCTAGAATCCTCCGTACTGAATCGCCGCGGAGCGGACGATGGTGCTCGCGGGCTTGGGTACGAAAGGCAGGCTTTAGATGAAGTTGCCGGCCGCGTTGTAGTTGACCGTCACGACGTAGACGTTCGCGTTCGCCGGCGACGGCGCGGCATTGACCGTGAGATTTGCGGGAACGAGCAACGGATAGGTGGATGCGTTGGCGGTGACGTAGCTCGTCGCGAGGCTGTTGCGCTCGGTGTCGGTCATTCCTGCGATAGACGATCGCGCCGCTTCGGCGGCGAGTTGCTGAACGCCATGCACCATCGCGAGATACGAGCCGAAAACGATGATGCCAAAAATGAAGGCGAGAAAAAGTGGCAGCATGAGCGCGAATTCGACCGCAGACGCGCCGCTTCGACAGCGAAAAAAACCGGGCATGGAACACCTCGAGACGCAAACTACGGCGTCACGTTGCGAGGCTTTGATTAAGGAAAACTATGAAAACGCTTCCGCGAATCAGTGACGTCAATTCAGATGAATGGCAGCACCAGGATTGATCGGGAGCGCGGTGACTTATGGGGTGATCACAATATTTGATGCCGTCTCCGCAGAAATCCGGGGTTCGATGGCGCTGCGGTGCTGCGTGCGTGTGCAGATGCAGTCGTCTGATACCGTAGCCCTACGTGGAAATGCACGTAACAATACATATGGCCTGCAGTAGAAGCGTCGTCGCGGCAAATTGTAGCTAAACGAAAGTGCAACCAAATGTTAGTATAGGTGATTGGCATACTGGGGAGATTGGAATTGCGTCACGTGCTGAGATTGGAGCGCTCTCGATGCACAGACCACGTCAGCATTTGAATATTCCTACTGAGATCGTCCGCACCGTCGTTGCGATCGCCGAGACGGGAAGCCTGTCGAAGGCCGGGGAACGTCTCGGCCTCAGCCAGCCGGCGATCAGTTCGCAGGTCAAGCGACTGCAAAGCCTGATCGGCGGCGCACTCTTCGTCAGAACGGCAAACGGCACCACAACCACCGAGCTCGGCAAGGTCGCCGTGCAGCAGGCAAGGCGCATCCTCGAAGCCAACGATCAATTGCTTCGGTTGGGCGGCAGTCATGAGGGACCGCAGCCGCTGCGGCTCGGAATCAGCACGATGCTCGCCGAGGAATTCCTCAAGCTTCATCCGGCCGAGGCGCTCACCGACGTCCTGCTTCACGCCGACATGTCGCCAGCCGTCATCAGAGGATTGATCGACGGCTACATCGACATCGCCTTCGTCTACAGCAATCCTTCGCTGGAGAACGAGGACGAGGTGACGATCGCCGCCGAGGCCGACGAACGGTCGGTTTGGGTGCGATACCGCGATTTCGTGCTCAGGCCGGGCGCGCCGATCCCGATCCTGGCGTGGCCGGGTGACGACTGGATGATCCGGACGCTCACCAAACACAACATCTCCTACAAGATCGTGTTCAGGAGCCCGAACCACCAGCTGCGACTGGAAGCCGCGCGGGCCGGATATGGCCTGACCGCGTGCCCCGAGCGGATGATCCCGCCCTTCCTGGTTTCGGCGAAGGACTATTATCTGCCGGAGCTTCCGGTGCAGAAACGCCTGCTGTGTGTTCGCCCGGGCCTCGAAGGAAGTCGCGCGACGGCGATGGTGCAGCGGTTGTCGAGCCTGTTCTTCGCCGGCGCGAAGCCGGTCCGGCAGGTGAGCAACATGTAATCCGCCGCCGCATTGCGGCGGCAGCGGTCAATAATGCGGTGGGCGCTCGTTGGCGGGCCCGGGCCCTTGGCGTTCGGCCTCCTGAAGCCGGTCGCGCAACTCGGCGACCTGGCGCGTCAGCGCGTCGATCTGCTTCCACTGCGCCGTGATGGTCTGGTTCAGCGTCTCGATGGCTTCGTCCTGGTAGGTCAGGCGGACCTCCAGCGCATCGACCCGTTCGCTCAGCCTTGCAGCATCATTCATCGACGGCACCCGCGTGTTCGCGCTCGCGCAGGCCGTGGCCGAGCGCGACGCGCTCGTCGAACACAAAACAGTCGCCGCGCCAGCGGCTGTCCTGCAGCGGAGTTTCCTCGAGATATTTCAGGATGCCGCCCTTGAGGTGATAGACCTCGGCAAACCCCTGCGCGAGCAGATAGGCGCTGGCCTTCTCGCAGCGGATGCCGCCGGTGCAGAACATCGCAATCCTGCGGTGCTTCGCGGGATCGAGATGACGGGCGGCAAATTCCTTGAACTGACCGAAGCTCGCGATCCTGGGATCCACCGCGCCTTCGAAGCTGCCCAGCGCGACCTCGAACGCGTTGCGGGTGTCGAGCACCAGCATGTCGGGCGAGGCGATCAGCGCATTCCAGTCGGCGGCGTCGACATAGGTGCCGACCTGGCGCGTCGGATCGATCGTGGTGTCGCCGAGCGTCACGATCTCCTTCTTCAGCCGGACCTTGAGCCGCTGGAACGGCATCTGCACGGCTTCGGAGAATTTCAGCTCGAGATTGTCGAGGCGGCCGCCGAACAGCGGCCCGTGCCCGAGCTCCGCGACGAACGCATCGATGCCGTCGCCGGTGCCGGCAATGGTGCCGTTGATGCCCTCATGGGCGAGCAGCACGCTGCCCTTGAGGTCGAGCCCCGCGCAGAGCGCGCGCAGCGGCTCGCGCAGTGCGCGGAAATCGGGCAGCGCGGCGAACTGGTAGAAGGCGGCGACCTTGAACGGCATGGCCGGGGTTTATCAGGCCGGCCAGGTCCGCGAAACCCCGCAAAGCCATGCGTTATCGGGATAATTCCTCTGGCATGCCAGGCATTGCCCTGCCGGGGATGAATGTGCCATGTACTTGGCATCCATCCGCCGCAGCAGCATCAGAACATCACGATCAAGCGAGCTCTCCGCCATGAGGAATTTCCATTTCGCCGGCCGTTCCACGGTCCACGCCCAGAACGCGATGGTCGCGACCTCGCATCCGGAGGCGGCGCTCGTGGCGATCGAGGTGATGCGCGAGGGCGGTACGGCTGCCGATGCGGCGGTCGCGGCCTGCGCGCTGCTCGGCGTCATCGAGCCGCAATCGACCGGCATCGGCGGCGACTGCTTTGCGCTGATCCAGCCGAAGGGCGAGGGCAAGATCACCGCCTATAATGGCAGCGGCCGGGCGCCGATGGCGGCCACCGCCGACTGGTACCTCGAACGCAACATCCATTCGGTGCCGCTGACCTCGGCGCATGCCGTCAGCATTCCCGGCGCAATCGACGCCTGGGACGTTATCCTCAGGGATCACGGCAAGTTCGGCTTCGACCGGCTGCTGCAGCCGGCGATCAAGGCCGCCGAAGAGGGCTACGTGGTCGCGCCGCGCATCGCCTTCGACTGGAAGAACGGTTTTGAGAAGCTGAAGAACGGCACCAATACCGAGCGCTATCTGCTGCCGCATGGCAAGCCTGCGGTCGCCGGCGACGTGATCCGGCAGCCCGAGCTCGGCAAGACGCTGCGCGCGATCGCGCAAAAGGGCCGCGACGCCTTCTATAGCGGCGAGATCGCCGCCGACATGGTCGACACGCTGCGCGGCATCGGCGGCCTGCATACGCTGGAGGACTTTGCCGCGCATTCGACCGAGGCGACCTCGCCGATCGGCACGATGTACAAGGGCCACGACGTCTGGCAGTGCCCGCCGAACGGACCGGGTATCACCATGCTGGTCATGCTCAACATCCTGTCGCGCTTCGACCTGACCAGGTTCAAGCCGCTCAGCATCGAGCGCTTCCATCTCGAGGCCGAGGCGGCGCGCATCGCCTACATGATGCGCGAGCAGTATATCGGCGATCCCAAGCACGCGCATGTCGACGTCGCCGGCATCCTCTCCAGGGAGTTCGCCGACGAGCACATCAGGAACATCCGGATGGATGGCTTGCTCGATCTGCCCAACGTTGCGCCACCGATGAATCCGTCGACCGTCTACATCACGGTGGTCGACAAGGACCGCAACGTCTGCTCGTTCATCAACTCGATCGCGCATTCGTTCGGCTCGGCGATCGTCTCCAACAAGACCGGCGTGCTGCTGCAGAACCGCGCCGGCGGCTTCCGCATCCAGCCCGGCCATCCGAATTGCATCGCGCCGGGCAAGCGTCCGCTACACACCATCATCCCGGCGCTGGCCACCAAGAACGGCCGTGCCGTGATGCCGTTCGGCGTGATGGGCGGCCAGTACCAGCCGGTCGGCCAGACCCATGTGCTGACCAACATGCTCGACTATGGCTGTGACGTGCAGGAGGCGATCGACATGCCGCGCGGCCTGCATTACGAGGGCGTCTACCAGCTCGAGGATAGCGTGCCGGCGGAGATCGTCGAAGGCCTGAAGAAGATCGGCCACAAGACCACCAGCGTGGTTGCGCCGCTCGGCGGTGGCCAGGGGATATGGATCGATTGGGACAAGGGCACGCTGACCGGCGGCTCCGATCCGCGCAAGGACGGCTGCGCGCTCGGCTACTGATTGTCGCGGCCGGCGAGGCCGGACCGGCGGAACAAGGTGTTGTCGCGGGGGTTGGTGCTGAAAGCCCTTCCCCGCGAGGCCCGTCATCCGTTCCCTCGATTCAGATGATACTGACCAGGCCGATTTGCGCGGCGGCATCTCGCCGTGGTTTGTTGCAGCAACGCCACCGCCGCGTCCCGCGCTATCGGAAAATCTCGCCTGCGATGCGCTTATCGTCGGCGCCGGCATCACCGGCTCGCTGGTCGCCGAGCGCCTGACCCGTCAAGGGCTCGACGTCGTCATTGTCGACCGTGAGCACCCCGGCCGCGGCAGCACTGCGGCAAGCACCTCGATGCTGTTGTGGGAGATCGACCGTCCGCTTGTCGAGCTGACGGCGCTGTACGGCTTCGAGCGGGCCGCGCGTGCCTATCGGGCAAGTCTCGATGCCGTGACCGGCTTGATCTCGCTGGTTCGTGACAACAAGCTGCCGGGAGAGATCAGAAAGAAGCGCTCGCTCTATCTGGCGGCCGGCAGCTCTGTAGCCGAATTGCTCGATGAGCATCGGCTCCGCCGCCGCGCCGGCCTGCCCGGCGACTTCCTCGATCATGGACAACTGCTCGAGACCTACGGAATGGCGCGCGCCGGCGCGATCGTCTCGCCTGGCGCGGCGGATGCCGATCCGCTCCAGCTGGCCCGCGGTCTGCTCCACCTCGCGGTCACGCGCGGTGCGCGGCAGTTCGATGCGGAGGCCGTGGTATTCGATCCGGCAGGTGCCGCAGTCACGGTGGGATTCGAGGATGGCCACGAAATTGCCGCGAAGGCCGTCGTGCTGGCGACCGGCTACGTGATGCCGGATATCGTCCGGTCGAACGTCCAGGCCGTGTCCTCGAGCTGGGCGATTGCAACGACGCCGCAGCCGCAGAACATCTGGAAGGATGGCGCGCTGATCTGGGAGAACGCCAGGGATTACCTCTACGCACGCACGACGCCGGCGGGGCGCATCATCATCGGTGGCGAGGACAGTGAGGACATCATCGCGCCCGATGCGCGCGACCGCCTGATCCCGGAGAAGTCGCGGCGGCTCGCGCAACGTCTCGCCGCGCTCTGGCCGTTCGCGGCAACGGAGATCGAATACCGCTGGGCCGGAACGTTCGACACCACCTGCGACGGCCTGCCGCTGATCGGTCCGGTGCCCGGCGCGAAGGGCGTCTATGCCGCGTATGGCTATGGCGGCAACGGCATTACCTTCAGTTATCTGGCTGCGCAATTGATCGGCGATCTCGTCGCGGGCGGCACCTCGCCATTGCTTGACGATTTCGCGCTGGACCGCGATGGCGGCATAGCCGGTCACTGAAAAATGGCTAGGGAATTGCCCTGCGCTGGGCTAGAGACGGCCGTTCTTCACGAGAGGTGCAAGATGCGATCTTCCCGACGCACGATCATCAAGACTGCGTTCGCCGGACTTGCGGCGGCAGTCTCCACGTCCTTTGTCAGCGGGACGGCAACGGCCCAAACCGCAGGAAAGCCCATGACCACAGCCTCAGGCCTCCAGATCATCGACAGCAAGGTCGGCACCGGCGCCTCGCCGAAGCCCGGCCAGACCTGCGTCATGCACTACACCGGCTGGCTCTACGAGAACGGCCAGAAGGGCAAGAAATTCGACTCCTCGGTCGACCGCAACGAGCCGTTCGAGTTTCCGATCGGCCAGGGCCATGTGATCAAGGGCTGGGACGAGGGCGTCGCCACCATGAAGGTCGGCGGCAAGCGCACGCTGATCATCCCGCCTGATCTCGGCTATGGCGCGCGCGGCGCCGGCGGCGTGATCCCGCCGAATGCGACGCTGATGTTCGACGTCGAGCTGCTTGGCGTGAAATAATCGGGCGTGACGTAACCAGCCCACAACAAGAGAGGGCGCAGCGATGAAGATTTCGATCCTCGACGATTATTTCGACACGCTGCGCACCCTCGATTGCTTCCGCAAGCTCGACGGCTACGACGTCACGATCTGGAACGATCACGTCCAGGACGTCGAGGCGCTCGCCGAACGGCTGCGCGACACCGACGTGCTGGTGCTGATCCGCGAACGCACCCAGATCCGCACGCCGCTGCTCGAACGTCTGCCGAAGCTGAAGCTGATCAGCCAGCGCAGCGTCTATCCGCATATCGATATCGACACCTGCACGCGGCTCGGCATCATCGTGTCGTCGGGCCAGCATGCCGACACGCCGTCCTACGCCACCGCCGAGTTCACCTGGGCCCTGATCCTCGCCGCGATGCGTGCGATCCCGCAACAGATGGCGGCGCTGAAGGCCGGCAAATGGCAGATCGGCGTCGGCCATACGCTGCGCGGCAAGACGCTCGGCATCTACGGCTACGGCCGCATCGGCGCCGTGGTCGCGGGCTACGGCAGGGCATTCGGCATGAACGTGCTGATCTGGGCGCGCGAGCCGGCGATGGCCAAGGCGCGCGCCGACGGTTACGAGACCGCAGCCTGCAAGGCGGATTTCTTTGCCCGCTGCGACGTGCTGTCGCTGCATATGCGGCTGGTCGACGCGACGCGCGGCATCGTCAAGGCGGAAGACCTCGCGCGGATGAAAGAGACCGCGCTGATCGTCAACACCAGCCGCGCGCCGCTGATCGAGCCCGGCGCGCTGGTCGATGCGCTGCGCGCAGGCCGGCCCGGCATGGCCGCGATCGATGTCTACGAAAAGGAGCCGCTGCGCGACACCGCCGACCCGCTGCTCAACATGGACAACGTGGTGTGCACGCCGCATCTCGGCTACGTCTCGCGCGACGAGTACGAGATCCAGTTCACCGACATCTTCGATCAGATATTGGCCTACGCCGCCGGTACGCCGACCGACGTTGTCAATCCGGACGTGCTGGCACATCCGCGCTCGCGCGGCTGAAGCTTCGCAAGGACAACGCGCGGCCGCGCCGGAACGTTTCGATTTTCCGCTCGCCTGCGCTCGCGCTTTTCGGTAGCGTTCCCTGCACGAACTTGACCAACGAAAGCAAGAACGATGAGCGGTTCCCACGATCACACCCATTCCCACGATGATCACCATCACGACGACGAGCGCTGGAAGCACGACGGCGTCCGCGTCATTCCCGGCAATCAGCTCGATCCGAATGTGCCGTCGACCGCCGGCATGGACCGCAAGGCCGCGATCAATTTCGCACGCGTCGGCGCCCAGAAACTGTGGGCAGGCACCGTCAGCATCAAGCCGGACGCCAAGACCGGCGCGCATCATCACGGCCATCTCGAAAGCATTATCTATGTCGTGAAGGGCAAGGCGCGGATGCGCTGGGGCGAGAAGCTGCAGTTCACCGCCGAAGCCGGTCCCGGCGATTTCATCTTCGTGCCGCCCTATGTGCCGCATCAGGAGATCAACGCCAGCCGCGACGAGGTGCTGGAATGCGTGCTGGTGCGCTCCGACGGCGAGGCGGTCGCGATCAATCTCGACATCGAACCGATCGAGAAGCCGGAGACCGTGCTGTGGGTCGACCCGGTGCACCGGCATCCCGACGAGAAGAAATAACGTCGCGGCGCGTCCGCGACGCAAGACAATAACAACAAGAGCAGGGAGGCCAGCATGACGCTCGTTCGCTACGAGAGCGCGGATCACGTCGCGACCATCACGATGGCGCGCAGCGAGAAGCACAACGCGCTCAACGACGCGTTGTGTACGGAGTTGCGCGATGCCTGGCTGCGCTTTCGGGACAGCGGCGATCGCGTCGCGGTGCTGGCTTCGTCCGAGGAGAAGTATTTCTCCGTCGGCGCCGATGTCGGTGATCTCCCCGCCAACATGTGGCACGCCGTGCCTGGCCTTGGTGTCGAACTCGACAAGCCCGTGATCGCGGCGACGTCGGGCTGGGTCGTTGGTGGCGCCTTCGTACTGGTCCAGATGGCTGACCTGTGCGTGGCGTCGGAGACGACACGATTCATCTATCCCGAGGGAAAGATCGGTACCACCGCGGGCGGCGTGTCATCGGTGATGGCACGGATGCCGCACAAGATTGCGATGGAATTTCTGCTGGTCGGCGAGGAAATGTCGGCGGAGCGCGCCTTCCAGATCGGCTTCGTCAACAAGGTCGCGCCGAAAGGGCAGCACGTCGTGACGGCGCAGGAGATGGCTGCAAAAATTGCCGGCAACGCACCGCTGGTGGTCCGCGCGCTGAAGAAGCTGGCGCGCGAGGCCATGCCGAAAGGACCTCTCGAAACCGTTGCCGACGCGCGGCGGCTGCTCGATGAAGTCAGAGACAGCGAAGATCTCAAGGAAGGCGTCAAGGCCTTCGCAGAGAAACGGAAGCCGCGGTTTACGGGGAAGTGACGCAGTCATTCCGGGGCGACGCGGAAGCGTCGAACTCGGAATCTCGGGCCACAATATCGAGATTCCGAGATTCCGGGTTCTCGCTTTGCGAGCCCCGGAATGACGAGGGGTGAGGCTTACGCAAATACCCGGTGATCGATCGCCCCGTTCGGCACCACATAGCCGTAGCGCCTATTCGACGGCTCTGGGCCTGCCTTCTCATACTGCGCCTTCATCATCGCGAAGCGATCGCCTTTCAGCTCCAGCATCGCGCGCTTCGGCTGGATGTTGTAGAGCCGCGCATTGTTGTCGCCGAAGATCGCCGTCTTGACCGGTCCGTCGGCGGGGCCGAGCGGCGCGTAGCCGAACTTCTTCTGCATCACCTCGGGGATTTCCAGCCGCCGCAGGCCCTCGATCTGCCATTGCGGCGCGCCGGTCCACAGCGCGTCGGTGCCCCAGCAGATATGGTCGACGCCGAGCCCCTTGATCAGGGTGCCCATCAGCGCGGCGCAGACATTGGGTTCGGCGACCAGCGTGGTGGCGAACAATTGCCCGACATCGCCATAGACATTGCTGACGCCATACTGCGCCGGGATGTCGGCGAGATCGCTGGTCCAGGCGATCCGGCCAGTGCGCTCGAACTCGGCGAGCGCGACCCTCGGATCGCCGCCGACATGGCGATAGGCCGAGTGATAGATCACGAAGTTGAGCTGCGGCCAGTCCTTGGCGGCCTGGCCGACATCGGCGACGTCGGCAAAGCCGCGCAGGTTCGGATATTGCTTCTCGATCCCGGGCGGGAACAGGCCCTTGTGGACGCAGACATTCTTGATGCCCGCCTTCACCATCTTCTCATAGCCCTTGTAGGCGACCTTCTCGTCGTCCAGCCGCCAGGGATAGCGGCTGATCTCCTTGTGGGTGTTGTCGCCGATCGTGTAGCCCTTGCAGGATTCCGGCTTCAGCGCCAATGCGGCATCGAGCTTGTCGAGCCAGCCGGGCTGTCCGGGCGTGAAGATGGCGTGGCAGAACACCCGGCGCGAGCCGGCCTCGTCGTTGATCTTCTTGCGCGCGTCGGCCATCTGCTCGTTGGTCAGGAACCAGTCCTGCTCGATATCCGACGGCGCCGAGGAGATCAGCGAGATCTTGGTGTCGGAATCGAGAAACATCTCCTTCTTGTAGTTGTTGAACTTGAGATCCTCGATGGTCTGCTCGTGATCGCTGAGCTGCTTGTTCCAGCCGGCCTTGCCGACCGCCTTGCGCATTTCCACGAAGCCCATGATGCGGGTGTCGTCGCGCAGGAAATGCGTATGCATGTCCATGATGAACTGGTCCTTCAGGGCGTTGGCGCGCTCCTGCGCGTCGCGGCCTCCGCCGGCGTCACGTCGAACAGCTCCCCGTAGACCTGGTTCATCGCGACAAAGGAAGCGGCCATGCCGGCCGCGGTCTGGAAGAATCTCCGGCGGTCGAGGCCCTGCTTGCCGCCGAGATCGTCGGCCATCGCGAGCAGCCGCGCCTCGACCTCACGTTGCCGTTCGTTCTGCGGGTCGGGATAGAACTCGTCGCTGGAGACGATCTGGGTCGGGATCGGCGTTGGGTACTGGCACAGTTCGGAGGGCATCAAGGCGGCAAGTTCTTCGTCGGTCAGATTGCTGCTCATTCTTCGCTCCCGCTTCTCGCCGGATATTTCCGGTCGGACCGCGGCGGAGACTAGGACCAAGTCCGCACCTCGTCCGCGCCGATTGCCGGAAACAGCGTTCACAAAATCGTGCATCGCATTTGCCGTCATTGCGAGGAGCGTACGCGACGAAGCAATCCATACTCCCGCAGCAAGCGGCGCTATGAATTGCTTCCGCCTTCGCCAAGGCTTCGGCGGACACGTCGCTTGCGCTCGCAATGAAGGTTGTGGATGCTAGCATCGTGCAACCCAGGGGCCGAACGAAGCCCCGTCGTTCAGAATGGGAGGCGAACCATGACGAATTCCGACCATTCGCGGCGCAGCGTCATCAAGGGCATCGGCGTTGCAACGGCAGCCGGTGTGCTCGGCGAAGCGCCGGCGCGGGCCGCAACCGCCGTTCCTGCCGAAGGTGAAATCTGGAGCAGCGAATACTGGGCGAAGAAGGGCGACATTCCGCTCTGGATGTTCCGCAAGCGGATCGGGGCGCCGAAGCAAGGCGAACCGCCGCGGCCCGTGGTGTTCTTCGTCCACGGCTCGTCGGTGACTTCTAGGGTGTTCGACCTCACGGTGCGGGGCAAAGGCGAGTATTCGCTGCTCAATGTCTTTGCGCGCTACGGCTTCGATTGCTGGACCATGGACCACGAGAATTACGGAAAGTCGGGCCGCACCTCGGGCAATGCGGATATCGCAAGCGGCGTCGAGGATCTGAAAGCCGCGGTCGAGGTGATCGCCCGCGAGACCGGCGAGAGGCGATATCACTTCGTCGGCGAATCCTCCGGCGCGCTGCGGGCCGGCGCCTTCGCGATGTCCGCGCCCGAGCGCATCGATCGGCTGGTGTTCGCCGCCTTCACCTACAAGGGCGAGGGCTCACCGACGCTGGCAAAGCGCGCCGAGCAGCTTGCCTATTACCGCAGCCACAACATGCGCAAGCGCGACCGCGACATGATCCGCTCGATCGCGACCCGCGACCGGCCCGGCACATCGGACCCCGCGGTGATGGAGGTGCTGGCCGATGTCGAGATGCAGTTCGGTGACCAGATTCCGACCGGCACCTATCTCGACATGACCGCCAATCTGCCGGTGGTGCATCCGGAGAAGGTGCTGGCGCCGGTGCTGCTGGTCCGCGGCGAATATGACGGGATCGCAGCGGTGCCCGACCTCGAGGAGTTCTTCAACAGGCTGCCGAACGGCGACCGGCAGTTCATCATCCTGCCCGGCACGGCACATTCGGTGGCGCTGGCCGCCAATCGCGAGCTGTTCTGGCATGTGACGCGGGCGTTTCTGACGATGCCGACGCCGATCGTGACCTGAGGCACCCTGCGGCAGGACGCCGCAACAAAAATCTGCGGGGCGATGTCGGGAGCCGGCCATACGGTTCGTCCTCGAGGCACAACCCCGAGAAAAGGAGCCGTTCATGGCCAAGCCGACAATGATCTTCGTCAACCTGCCGGTCAGCAACCTCGCCCGCGCGACCGCCTTCTACGAGGCGATCGGCGCGACGAAAAATCCGCAATTCTCGGACGAGACCGCCTCCGGCATGGTGATCTCCGACACCATCCACGTCATGTTGCTGACCCACGACAAGTTCCGGCAGTTCACCCCGAAGACAATCGCCGATGCCCGGACCACGAGCGAGGTGCTGATCTGCCTGTCCGCCGATAGCCGCGACGCAGTCGACGGCTATGTCACCAGGGCGAAGGGCGCGGGCGGTACTGCCGATCCGTCGCCGCAGCAGGATTACGGCTTCATGTATGGCCGCAGCTTCGAGGATCCCGATGGTCACATCTGGGAAGTGATGTGGATGGACGTCGAGGCCGCGATGAAGGCGCAGTCCGCCGCGGCCACCGCCTGAGCGCGCCGACAAGGAGCTCATCGATGTCAAAAGTGTCCCCCTGCCTGTGGTTCGACGGTGAGGCCGAGGAAGCCGCGAGCTTCTACGTCTCGCTGCTGCCGGATTCCCGCATCGACAAGATCCAGAACAACATCATCGACGGTCCGGCCGGAAAGGCCGGCACCGTGCTGGTGGTCGAGTTCACCCTGGCCGGTCAGCGCTTCATGGCGCTGAACGGCGGGATGCGGATGGAATATACTCACGCGATCTCGTTCTCGATCGACTGTGTCGATCAGGCCGAGGTCGATCGGCTCTGGGCCGCGTTGCTCGCTGGTGGCGGCAAGGAGGACCAGTGCGGCTGGCTGCGCGACCGCTTTGGCGTGTCCTGGCAGATCGTGCCGCGCCAGCTTCACGATTATATCGGTGGCGCCGATGCGGCCGCCGCTGCGCGCGCGATGCAGGCGATGCTCGGCATGATCAAGCTCGATGTCGAAGGCCTGCGCCGGGCCTATGAAGGCAAGGCGGCGGCGTGAGGTAGATGCCTCCACTGTCATCGCCCGGCTCGTCCGGGCGATCCAGTATTCCAGAGACCTCTGTGCTTGGCCGATGGGTCGCGGCGTATTGGATGCCCCGCATGAAGCGGGGCATGACAGGTGCCTAGAGCTTCGGTTCTGATTGAATCAGAACCGAAGCTCTCGCTTCTTGTCTTGACGCGTTTTCTTCATGCGAACCGGTGTCCACCCCGCATCAAGTGCGGGGCAGGCTTCGCTCGAAAACGCTCTAGTAATTGATCCGCAGCCCCACGCCGCCGTGAACCGTGTTGCCGACCGGCTGCGGCCCGGCGGTGCCGTTGACGAACAGGTCGGCGATCCAGCCCTTGGTGATGCGGAAGCCGACGCGGCCGCCATATTCGAACCAGCCCTGGTTGCCCATCGTCGGCACGATGGTGCCGTCGCCGGTGACGGTCGCGACGATGCCCGAATGCGTGGCGAAGGATTGCACCCAGCCGCCATTGATGTTGGTTTCGATGTTCGATCCGAACAGATGCGTCCACTGGCCGCCGATCTTGACCAGGCTGGTGCGATCGGTGCCGTCGGCGATCGTCGCATCGAACGGATTGAAGGCGACAGCGGGATCGCTGTAGCCCTTGACCCGCTGCCACAGCTGCCAGACCTCGACCGAAGCCGCGAGCTCATCACGCGCTGACAGCCGGTTGATCCAGCCTGCGCGGCCGTAGACGCCGTAATTCTCGCTCGAGGTCTGGCTGGTGATGGACACCGGACCGAGGCTCGTCGCGTAGTTGCGGGTGTAGCGCACCTTCTCGGACGGCGAGAGGATGGTGCCGACGTCGAAGAACGGCCGCGACGAACCCCAGTCGACGAAGTCGTAGCGCAACGCGAAGGCCCCGATCGGCGCGCTGGTGACGTTGTAGCCGCCCTCGCCATATTGCGTGTAGGCGATGCCGGCGAGCAGCGACAGGTTCGGCGTGATGGTCTTGCGGCCGTGGATGCCCGCCGAGAACGAGCCGGCCGAGCCGAAGGCGCTGATGCAGTCATTGCAATTGACCTGCTCGTTGACGCCGAGCAGCACCGTGCCGAGCACGCGGTTGGTGATCATCTGGTTGAAGCGCTGGTCGGCGAGGCCGTTGATCGAACCGCCGCTCGACGGCGCGCCGGTGATCGGCGTCGGGGTTGGTGTCGGCGTGGGCGTCGGCGTTGGGGATGGCGTCGGCGTTGGGGTAGGAGTTGGAGTGGGCGTAGGCGACGGCGTCGGCGTTGGTGTCGGAGTAGGCGTCGGTGTGGGGGTCGAATTGCAGTTCGGCGACGCCGCCAGCGTGCTTTCGGGAATTGAAGTACAGTTCGGCGTTGGAGTCTGCGCCTGGGCCGGCGCAGCCAGCGCCTGCAGCATTGCAAGCGACAGCGCCGTCGTCAGAGCGACCGACAGAACCAACTGATGCATGCGCCGCATCATGCTCAGCGTCCGCACAGCATGCCGGTGGGGTCGTCGTCGACCGGCGGCGTCACCGGCGTCGCATCGGCGAACTGGGTGACGGTGCAGAGCCCGGCCGCCTGGCTGCAGGTCGCGGCAAAGGTCCAGGGCGGATTGTTGGTCTTCTGGATCGTGGTGTGGCCGCCGCTCGAAGTGATGATCGCGGTGTCACCCGGCTGGGTCAGATCGATGCACTGCCGGTTCGACGTGCACACCGTCGATGCGCCCTCCTGCAACACCACCGTGGTCTTGCCGCGTTGTGACAGGATATCGAGCACGGTGCCACGAACGCCGATGGTCGCAAGCGGCGTCGTGATCCTGTAGGCGGCCTTGTCGGAGCGGCCGGTGACGAAGCGGAACGCGCCCGACGTCAGGCGGATCGCGACATCGCGATAGTGATGCTCGTCGTCGAACACGGTGCGGTCGAGCTTGAGCGAGGCATTCGGGCCGAGCGAGAGGTTGGTGCTGTCAGCCATCACCAGCCGCGCGGCGCTTTCGAGACCGGTGCGCACCGTCTCATCGCGCAGCAGTGCGTCGCCGACATTGATCGGCGTGGTCGCGGCCGCAACGCGAAGGACCTCGTTCTTCACCATGGCAGCTTCGCCGACGCGCGTCTGCGCGCGAGCGGGATGCGCCGTCAGTGCGGCGACAAGACCGAGCGCAAGAATGGAGAGAAAGCTGTGAGGCAAATTCATTGCAATACCGATCGACCAACCCTGTCATCGTATCGGATCGCCCCTGCAGCTGATATTGTATAATTGTCACAAGCTCTGCTGAGTTGAAGCGGTGCTGATGAATTCGAGGACGTTCAAGGAGCGGGTATGAGAGTGAGTTCTGATCACATTCGTCACATACGTCACACGCACCGGCGTAGCTCACACTTCGCTCACACTCGTTCCCCTCGCACCGTGCTCACGTTTTGAACATCGCATCCGAATCTCCTTCCGTTTTTGGGCGGCCCGCCGCGCGCACGGCGATTGTTGCGGCCATCATCTTCATCGTCGCCCATGTCGTGCTGCTGCTCGGGATCACGGCGCCGGACAAGCTCTATTTCGATGAGGTGCATTACGTGCCGGCGGCGCGGCAGATGCTGCTGCAGGTGGTCGAGGGCCCGATCCTCAACCCGATGCATCCGCCGCTTGCCAAGGAGATCATCGCCCTCTCGATCAAGGCGTTCGGCGACGTGCCGCTCGGATGGCGCTATCCCGCGGCGCTGTTCGGCGCGCTGGCGCTGGTCGCCGTTTATCTCGGCGGGCTCGCGCTGTTCGCGTCGCAGGAGCGTGCCATCGCGGCGGTGCTGCTCGCCTTCTTCAACCAGATGCTGTTCGTGCAGTCGCGGATCGCGATGCTGGATATTTTCGCGCTCGCTTTCTGTCTGTTCGCGATCGCGGCTTTCATCCACGGCTTCAGGCAGCAGCGGCCGCAACTCGCCTTCGCGCTGGCGGGGTTAGCAGCGGGGCTTGCATGTGCCTGCAAATGGAGCGGGCTGTTCGTGCTCGCGACCTGCATCGCGATCGTAGCTGCGATCCGCCTGATGCAGGGCTGGCGCACGCGCTTTGCCGACGCCGATGCGGAAGATTGGTACCGGCCCGATTTGTGGCCGGATTTCCGTCTCCCTCACTTCATCGTCTGTTTCGTGCTGATTCCGTTGATCGTCTATCTCGCGACCTTCGTGCCGCTCTACGGCCTCTCGTTCTCCGGCATCATCGAGGCGCAGCGCCGCATCTTTGCCGACAACACCACGACGGCGATTGCAGGCCACACCTATATGAGCTCGTGGCCGTCCTGGCCGTTCCTGGTGCGTCCGGTCTGGTATCTGTTCGAGAAGGTCGGCGACGACGCCTTCGCGGCGATCGTGTTCCTCGGCAACCCGCTGGTGCTGTGGCCGGCCTTGATCGCGCTGATCGTGGCGCTGCGCGACTGGATCGTCAGGCGCCGCCGCGATGCGTTTCTGGTGCTTGCGTTCTACCTCGGCCCGTATCTCGCCTGGGCGCTGCTGCCGCGCACGCTCGGCTTCATCTATTACTATCTGCCGGCGGCGTGTACCGCGAGCTTCGTGCTGGTCTACGCATTGACGCGCAAGGGGGCGCCGCGCTGGCTGTTATGGGCCTTCGTGGCGGCCGGATGCGCCGGCTTCATCGCGATGCTGCCGGTCACGGTCGCCGCGATCGGGACGTCGATCGCGACCTTCAACCGGCTGATGCTGTTCCAGAGCTGGATCTGAAACGCTCGGGGATAAAATGATCCGCCTGCCGGGTGCGGCAGGCGGATCCATAGCGTTTTCGAGCGAAGTGGACGCCGGTTCGCGTGAAGAAAACGCGTCCAGATAAAGAGGTAGAGCTTCGGTTCTGATTCAATCAGAACCGAAGCTCGAGGCTGCGGGAGGTTATTTCGACGCGGTCTTGGTATCCATATTGACGACCTGCACGCGGCGATTGGTCGGGTCCATCGGCGCGTTCGGATCCTTCGGTCGGGTCTTGCCGTAGCCGACGGTCACGAGGTCTGAGCCGTTGAGGCCGTAACGCTCGACCAGATACTTCTTGATGGTGTCGGCGCGGCGCTCCGACAGGTCCTGGTTATAGGCTTCGCCGCCGATCGCGTCGGTGTGGCCGGCGACGACGAAGGTCGAGCCCTTCATGCTGGCATCCGACAGCGCCTTGCCGAGCTCCTGCACCGCTTGGGTCGAGCCCTTGGCAATCTCCGCCGAGTTGTAGTCGAAGTGAATTTCCAGATCGATCTTCGGCTTGGTGGCGGCGATGTCGGCGATTTCCTGGCGTTCGCCGAGTGACAGCGAGCGGGTCTGCCGGTTGCGAACGGTGTTGAGGAAGCTCGCCTCCTTGGCCGAAGCGGCCGGGTCGACCTGCGTATCGGCCGAGAGGCCACGGGTGGCCGACTTCGGCTTCAGCGCATTGAGGATCTGGGCGGCCGGAACGGTGTCGCTGCCGGCCAGTGCCACGCCCGCCGTCATCGACAGCGCAGCGCCGATTGCCAAAAAAGACAAGGAAAGAGAGCGGGTCATGGGTTTCGTCCTTAAATACGCGGCCAGCCAATTTCGGCTTGCTGTCGTTTTGATGCCGAGAACCTAGGACCGGTTCAAAACCCGGTATGTGACATAGGTCACAGTTGGATGTGCAGAACCTGGCGTGTGCCAGGCAGGGCAGCGGAGAGGGTGAGCACCATGACCCACGTCAATCGCGTCCTCCGCTCGATCAATGACGAGGATGCCGCGCGCTGCGTCGATATCTTCCTTCGCCCGGAAGGGACCATCGGCTTCGAGGAATACCGGCGGGACGTCGAAGACAGCCGCGGCTGGTTTCCGGTTGGCGGTCATTCGTCCCGGGTCTTCCATGAGGAGAGCGTCGCACTCGAGGCAGCGCTGCGGGACGTTCCCTGGTTGCGGCGGGTCGTCGGATCGGCGTAGCCGGTCCTGTTCGCTCGCACGCCGGTGCGTGCATGATTGTGCGCGGCTGATTTCCGCCGTCCGGCCCTCCACAGCGGCGCGAATCTCACTACATTGCTGGCGCAATGCCCCGCGCCGCAGAACCCCTTTCGCTGAACAATGCCGCCGCCCGCCATATCTGGCTGCGCGCGCAGCGGCTCGATACGCAGGCGCCGTTCGGGCAGGGCGCCTCAGCCGTGGCGGCCGCCGTCGACCATCTCGGCTATGTGCAGATCGACACCATCAACGTGATCGAGCGCTGCCATCACCACATCCTGTTCACCCGGATTCCGGACTACCGCCGCGCCGACCTCAAGCAGGCGCAGAGCACCGACAAGAGCGTGTTCGAATACTGGACGCACGCGCTGTCCTACATTCCGTCCAAGGACATCGGCATCTTCCTGCCGGCGATGAAGGCGCACAAGCGCGAGGGCCATAAATGGTTCGCGTCGGTAACGGCGGCCGATACGCGCAAGGTGCTGCGGCTGTTGCGTGCCGGTCCGCTGACGATCCGCGACATCGAGGACGACGTGCTCACCGAGAAGGAGCATCTCTGGCAGAGCCGGAAGCCATCCAAGTGCGCGCTGCAGCTCGCCTTCTATGGCGGCGTGGTCACAATCAGCGAGCGCGCCGGCATGCTGAAGACCTATGAGCTGATGAGCAGGCACTTCGGCTGGGACAAGCCGCCGAAGCCCGCACCGGCGTCGGCCATAACAGCCTATCTGCTTGACCGCGCGCTGCGCTCGCAGGGCATCGTCAGCCTGGATTCGATCTGCCATCTCGACGCGCCGAGCAAGAAGGCGGTGCGTAGCCTGATCGAGGCGAGGGTGCGCCGCAAGGAATTGGTCCGGATCGCGCTCGACGGCGCCGGCAAGCACGAACATTGGGCGCGCCCCGAGGTGCTGGAGCAGACCGGCGAGGGGGATCCCGCCCTGGTCCACATCCTCTCGCCGTTCGATCCGCTGATCATCCAGCGCAAGCGCACCGAGCTGTTCTTCGGCTATGGCCACCGCTTCGAGGCCTATGTGCCGAAGCAGAAGCGCCTGTTCGGCTATTTCGCGCTGCCCGTACTGGTCGGCGACGACATCGTCGCCGCCCTCGACCTCAAGACCGACCGCCAGAACAAGAAACTCCTGATGCAGAAATGGAGCTGGGTCGGCAACGGCAAGAAACAGGCGTCGCGCAAGGAGCTGAAGCGCCGCATCGAGGAGGAGCTAGACCGCTTCGAGCGATTTCAGCTGGCGGAGTGAGAGCGTTCCTCTTCGATCGTCATTGCGAGGAGCGAAGCGACGAAGCAATCCACCTCCCCATTTGCGTCGCTATGGATTGCTTCGCGGAGCCTGTCATCGGGCGCGCGTTCGCGCGACCCGTTGGCTCGCAATGACGGCGATAGCCGGTGGGGGCGTGCATGGGCTCCCGTTCAGCCTGTGTGCTATGAGTTTTTGCCATTGCTCAATGCGGAGCGAGCCAATAATCCTCGGGGCAAGCAACACCCTGGGGGAAACTGATGAGCCAGACCGCAACCATTGCGCCAAGCACCGGCGCCCGCAGCGAGATCGAGACGTCGACGATCCGCGCGATTTCCTGGCGGCTGATCCCGTTCCTGATCCTGGCCTACTTCTTCTCCTATCTCGACCGCGTCAATCTCGGCTTCGCCGCGCTCACCATGAACGCGGAGCTGAAATTCTCGCCGGTGGTGTTCTCGTTCGGGGCGGGCATCTTCTTCATCGGCTATTTCATCTTCGAGGTGCCGAGCAACCTCGCGCTGGAGCGGTTCGGTGCCAGCAAGTGGATCGCCCGCATCATGGTGAGCTGGGGCATCCTTTCGGCCCTGATGGCGGCGGTCTATGACGAGCACAGCTTCTACGCGCTGCGCTTCTTCCTCGGCGTTGCCGAGGCCGGTTTCTTCCCCGGCATCATCCTCTATCTCACCTACTGGTATCCGGCCGAATATCGCGCCCGCTTCCTCGCCGCCTTCGCGCTCGCCGTTCCGATCTCCACCGTGATCGGCGCGCCGATCTCCGGCCTGCTGCTCGGGCTGGACGGCGTCATGGGTATGCAGGGCTGGCAGTGGCTGTTCATCATCGAGGGCGTCCCCTCGATGCTGCTCGGCATCGTCACCTGGTTCTATCTCACCGACCGGCCGGAGAAGGCCGATTGGCTCTCGGCCGAACAGAAGGCCTGGCTGAAGGCGAAGCTGGATGCCGAGGTCGCGGCCAAGCAGGCGGCGAAGCATTTCAGGCTCGGCGAGGCGCTGTCGTCGCCGAAGGTGCTGGCGCTCAGCGCGATCTATTTCGGCTTCGTCGCCGCGCTCTACGGCATGCAGTTCTGGCTGCCGCAGATCGTCAAGGCGTTCGGTCTCACCAACGCGCAGACCGGCTTCGTCACCGCGATTCCCTATGCATTCGGCGCCGCCGCGATGATCTTCTGGGCGCGCCGTTCGGATGCGACGCGCGAGCGTGTGTTCCATGTCGGGGCGCCGCTGTTGCTGACGGCGCTGGCGCTCGGCGTCTCCAGCTACATCACCGATCCGACCATGACCATGGTGGTGCTGACCGTCGCCGCGATCGGCGTGTTCTGCACCTTCGCGGTGTTCTGGACGCTGCCGACCGCCTGGCTCTCCGGCACCGCCGCCGCCGGCGCGATCGCGCTGATCAACTCGATCGGCAACCTCGCCGGTTTCGGCGGGCCCTATCTGATCGGCTGGGTCAAGGAGGCCACCGGAAGCACGTCGACCGGCCTGCTGGTGTTGTCGCAGTTGCCACTCGCGGCGGGCCTCTTGGTTTTCCTCGGCAGCCACGAAACCAAGACCGAATTCGCCGACGCGAAGTAGCGATGACGCCAGCGTAGCCGAGCCTTCGCCGCAAACATAGCTGTCATCGCCCGGCTTGACCGGGCGATCCAGTACGGCCGCGGCCTCTCGTTTCAATTACGACTGTCTCTGGAATACTGGGATCGCCCGCTTTCGCGGGCGATGACAGTTTTTTGGGCGCAGCGATCGCCGTAGCCCGGATGGAGCGAAGCGCAATCCGGGGACCCACTCTCCATGGGCGAGGTCCCGGATTTCGCTGCGCTTCATCCGGGCTACGCATTTTCCGAGCTCCACGCTCCAGTGGCGTGTTACCTCACGAATTGGTTATCACTGACGAATATTGACATTCATCAGTGATAAATCGATACTCTTCATCAGTCGTCAGCCGGATGGAGATTCCCGATGTTCGCCCGTTCCATTTTCTCGAGCTATTACAGGCTCTTGACGGGAGCCGCGTTGGCTTTTGCGGTGTTCGCGCTGGCCGGCTGCAATGAAAAGGCGGCCGAAAAGGCAGATCCGGGACGCCCCGTTCTGGTGGCGACCGTCCATTACGAAGCCGAAACCCCTGAGCGCAGTTTTGTCGGCACGGTGAAGCCCCGTATCGAGGCCGATATGGGCTTTCGGGTTGCCGGCAAGGTGGCCAAGCGGCTGGTCGAGGTCGGACAGACAGTCGACGTCGATCAGCCCTTGGCCACCCTCGATGAGATCGACCTGAAGCTGCAGGCCGAGCAGGCCGAGGCCGAGTTCCGCGCCGCCACCGGCGTGCTGGCGCAGGCCGCGGCCGCCGAGCAGCGCGCCAAGGATCTGAAGGCCAAGGGCTGGACCACCGATGCGCAGCTCGATTCCGCCAAGGCCGCCGGCGACGAGGCGCGCGCGCGGCTGAACCGCGCCGAGCGTTCGGTCGAGCTGACCAAAAACTCCCTCTCTTATGCAACGCTGGTGGCCGACACCCGAGGTGTCGTCACAGCTACCATGATCGAGCCCGGCCAGGTGGTTGCCGCGGGCCAGGCCTCGATCCGTGTCGCCCGACTTGGCGAGAAGGAAGCTGTCGTCGCGATCCCAGAGACGCTTCTTGCTCGTGCCAGGTCGGGCGTTGCCACGGTGACGCTGTGGTCGGATGCGAAGAAGACCTATGCCGCAAAACTGCGCGAGGTCGCGCCGCAGGCCGATCCCGCCACCCGCACCTACCTCGCAAAGTTCTCGCTGCCGGACGCCGACGAGGCCGTCTCGCTCGGCATGACCGCAACCCTGACCCTGGCCGACAAGGCGAGCGAACGCGTGGCGAAATTGCCGTTGTCGGCGCTGTACAGCCAGGGCGGCGATCCCTCGCTCTACATCGTCGACGACAAGGGCGAGGTCGCGCTGAAGCCGGTCAAGGTGAAGGCCTATGAGAGCAACAACGTCGTCATCTCTGATGGCGTCGACGAGGGCGCCAAGGTCGTCGCGCTCGGTGTGCAGAAGCTCGATCCGACCCAGAAGGTGCGGGTCGTGTCGTCGCTTTCGTTCTAACCCTCGCAATATCAGCGCAAACGGTTCTGGGACTTGGTCTAGAACTTGGAGAGTTCGATGAAGCGCTTCAACCTTTCGGCCTGGGCGGTCAGCCATCCGACGCTGGTCCTGTTCCTGATGCTCGTGCTCGGCGTCGCCGGCTTCTTCTCCTACGAGAAGCTCGGCCGCGCCGAGGACCCGTTCTTCACCGTCAAGGTGGTGAACGTCTCGGTGATGTGGCCGGGCGCGACCTCGCAGGAAATGCAGATGCAGGTCGCCGATCCGATCGAGAAGAAGCTGCAGGAGCTGCCGTTCTTCGAGAAGGTGCAGACCTATTCCAAGCCGGGCTTCACGGCGATGCAGGTCACCTTCCGCGACTCGACCCCGCCGAAGGACGTGCCCTATCTGTTCTATCTCCTGCGCAAGAAGCTGGTCGACGTGCAGGGCCAGCTGCCGTCGGGCATCCTCGGCCCCGTGGTCAACGACGAATTCTCCGACGTCGATTCGATCCTCTACATGATGACCGGCGACGGCGCCGACTACGCGCAGCTCAAGAAGGTCGCCGAAGGCTTCCGCCAGCGCTTGCTGAAGGTGCCCGGCGTGACCAAGGTCGACCTCTACGGCACCCAGGACGAGCGCATCTATGTCGAGTTCTCGCATGCCAAGCTTGCGACGCTCGGCATCACGCCGCAGGCGCTGTTCGACTCGCTCGCCAAGCAGAACAACGTGACGCCTGCCGGCACCGTCGAGACCTCGTCGCAGCGCGTGCCGCTGCGCGTCACCGGTGCGCTTGACGGCGTCAAGGCGGTGGCCGAGACGCCGGTCGAGAGCAACGGCCGCGTGTTCCGGCTCGGCGATATCGCGACCGTCAGCCACGGCTATGTCGATCCGCCGAGCTTCACGGTGCGTCAGGAAGGCAAGCCCGCGCTCGGCATCGGCGTGGTCACCGCCAAGGGCGCCAACATCCTCGAGCTCGGCAAGGAGGTCGAAAAGGCCACCGCCGACTTCATGAAGGCGGTGCCGCAGGGCGTCGAGGTCGAGCAGATCGCCGACCAGCCCAAGGTGGTCGAGCACGCCGTCGGCGAGTTCGTGCACTCCTTCGTCGAGGCGCTCGCCATCGTGCTGTTCGTCTCGTTCGTCGCGCTCGGCTGGCGCACCGGCATCGTGGTGGCGCTGTCGGTGCCGCTGGTGCTCGGCATCGTCTTCATCGTGATGAATGCGATGTCGCTCGATTTGCACCGCATCACGCTCGGCGCGCTGATCATCGCGCTCGGCCTGCTGGTCGACGACGCCATCATCGCGGTCGAGATGATGGTGGTGAAAATGGAGCAGGGCTGGGACCGCTACAAGGCCGCATCCTTTGCCTGGGAATCTACCGCGTTTCCGATGCTCACGGGGACGCTGGTCACAGCCGCTGGCTTCCTCCCCATCGGCTTTGCCAATTCGGCGGTCGGCGAATATGCCGGCGGCATCTTCTGGATCGTGGCGATCGCGCTGGTCGCTTCCTGGTTCGTCGCGGTGATCTTCACGCCCTATATCGGCGTCAAGCTGCTGCCCAACATCAAGGTGCACCAGAACCACGATCCGCACGCGATCTACGAGACGCGGATGTATCGCGGCCTGCGCAGCGTGGTGCAGTGGTGCGTCGATCACCGCGTCAAGGTGGTGGTCGCGACCGTCGGCGTCTTCGTCGCCTCGATCGTTGCGTTCGGCCACGTCCAGCAGCAGTTCTTCCCGCTGTCGGAGCGGCCCGAGTTGTTCCTGCAGCTCCGCCTGCCCGAAGGCACGGCCTTCGGCACCACCGAGAAGGCGGTCAAGAAGGCCGAGGGCCTGCTGAAGGACGACAAGGACATCGAGACCTACACCGCCTATGTCGGCCAGGGCTCGCCGCGCTTCTGGCTCGGCCTCAACCCGCAGCTGCCGAACGAGGCGTTTGCCGAGATCGTGATCCTCGCCAAGAACGTCGATGCGCGCGAGCGCGTCAAGGCTAAGCTCGAGCAGGCCGCCGCCGACGGCGCGCTGAACGAGGCGCGGGTCCGGGTCGACCGCTTCAATTTCGGTCCGCCGGTCGGCTTCCCGGTCCAGTTCCGTGTGATCGGGCCCGACGCCAACAAGGTGCGCGACATCGCCTACCAGGTGCGCGACGTCATGCGCCAGAATCCCAACGTCAAGGACGTCCAGCTCGACTGGAACGAGCAGTCGCCCTACCTGAAGCTCGCCGTCGACCAGGATCGGGCGCGTGCGCTCGGCCTGACCCCGCAGGAGGTTTCGCAAGCGCTGGCGATGCTGATCTCGGGCGCGCCGGTCACCACGATCCGCGACGGCATCGAGAAGGTTGGCGTGGTCGCCCGCGCGGTGCCTTCGGAGCGGCTCGATCTCGGCCGGGTCGGCGATCTCACCATCACGTCACGCAATGGCGTGGCCGTGCCCCTCCAGCAGATTGCGAAGATCGAATATGCGCATGAGGAGCCGATCCTCTGGCGGCGCAACCGCGACATGGCGATCACCGTGCGCTCCGACGTCGTCGACGGAGTGCAGGCGCCCGACGTCACCAACCAGATCTCGCCGAAGCTGAAGGACATCCAGGCCCATCTCGAGCCTGCCTACCGGATCGAGCCCGGCGGCGCGTTCGAGGAATCGGCCAAAGGCAATGCGTCGATCTTCATCCTCTTCCCCGTGATGGTGATGGTGATGCTGACGCTCCTGATGATCCAGCTACAGAGCTTCTCGCGCCTGTTCCTGGTGTTCCTGACCGCGCCGCTCGGCATCGTCGGCGCCTCGCTCGGGTTGAACGTCGCCAACCAGCCGTTCGGCTTCGTGGCGCTGCTCGGCCTGATCGCGCTTGCCGGCATGATCATGCGCAACGCGGTGATCCTGGTCGATCAGATCGAGAGCGACGTGGCTTCCGGCCTGACCCGGCGCGAGGCGATCGTCGAGGCCACCGTCCGGCGTGCCCGGCCGGTGGTGCTGACCGCGCTCGCCGCGATCCTCGCCATGATCCCGCTGTCGCGTTCGGCGTTCTGGGGCCCGATGGCGATCACCATCATGGGCGGTTTGTTTGTTGCGACTTTCCTGACCTTGCTGTATCTGCCGGGCCTTTACGCCCTCTGGTTCCGCAAGACCCTCGAGGAGAGCGGCCCTGAGCAAACCGATACTGCGCCGCAGCATGCAGGAAAGGGACAACTCGCATTTCCGCTTGCTGAGGCTGCCGAATAACTGAAGATTGAGCAGGCCAACATGACGCTGATCCAGGAACATAGCGAAACCGACACCCGCGAACGGATTCTCGTGGTGGCGGAGCGTTTGTTCCGGCAGATCGGCTACCAGAAGACCACGGTGGCCGACATCGCCAAAGAGCTGCGGATGAGCCCCGCCAACGTGTATCGCTTCTTCGATTCGAAGAAGTCGATCCACGAAGGCGTGGCGCGCGGCCTGATGGGCGAGGTCGAGATCGAGGCGCAGCGCATCGCGCGCTCGGAAGGGCCGGCCGCGCCGCGCTTGCGCCAGATGATGACGACCATCAATCGCATGAACACCGAGCGCTATGTCGGTGATTCCAAGCTGCACGAGATGGTCGAGGTCGCGATGCAGGAGGACTGGGACGTCTGTGTCGCCCATATGGAGTGTATCGCCGCTATTATCGGCGAGGTGATCGCGCAAGGAGCCGCGTCGGGTGAGTTCGAGGCCCCGGACCTGCTACTCGCCTCGCTCTGCGCCTGCACCGCGATGATGCGCTTCTTCCACCCGCAGATGATCGCCCAATGTGCGACCAAGCCGGGCCCGACCATCGACCAGATGATCGATTTCGTGATCGCCGGCCTGTCGCCGCGCACCCGCGCCAATTGAGCGCCAGCACTGACGTTTTCGTCAGTTGACTCGCCAGTCATTCCGGGGCGATGCGTTAGCATCGAACCCGGAATCTCGAGATTCCGGGTCTGGTCCTTCGGACCATCCCGGAATGACAAGAGAGAGATTCAGCGTGACCGCAAAAGACCTGCATTTCTACGAGCCGAAGAATGGCCACGGCCTGAAGCACGACCCGTTCAACGCCATCGTGGCGCCGCGGCCGATCGGCTGGATCTCCTCGCGTGACAAGGGCGGCAACGTCAATCTCGCGCCCTACAGCTTCTTCAACGCCTTCTGCTACGTGCCGCCGATCATCGGCTTCTCCTCCACCAACTGGAAGGACAGCGTCGCCAACATCCAGGACACCGGCGAGTTCGTTTGGAATCTGGCGACGATGGATCTGGCCAAGCACATGAACGCGACGGCGGCCCATGTCGCGCGCGATGTCGACGAGTTCAAGCTCGCAGGCCTCACGCCGGTCGCCGGCAAGCTCGTCAACGTGCCGCGCGTCGCCGAAAGCCCGGTGTCGTTCGAATGCAAGGTCAGCCAGATCGTCCAGCTCCGGGGCGCCGACGGCAAGAAGGCCGAGGCGTGGCTGACGCTCGGCGAGGTCGTCGCCGTCCACATCGACAAGGCCTTCATCAAGGACGGCGTCTACCAGACCGGATTGGCCCACCCAATCGTCCGCGCCGGCCGCCGCGGCGACTATTTCGAGATCAAGCCGGAAAACATGTTCGAGATGATCCGGCCGGATTAGTTCTTCTCCCTCGCCCCGCTCTTGCGGGGAGAGGGCAGGGGTGAGGGGCTATCTCCACGAGTTGTGATGGTCGTTAGACCTGCACCCCCTCACCCGAAATTCAAGCTGCGCTTGAATTCCGACCTCTCACCGCAAGCGGGGCGAGGTAAGGGACGCCGCTCTATGGTGCATTCGCACGCTCCGCGACGACGGCCCGGACCACAACAATGTGAAATTTCAGCGTGCAGTGATGAAAAACCGTCACTCGCAACCTCCAAGCGAGCAGTCTAACCTCCCGCGCGCCAGGCCGGATCAACGGCCGGCCAACAGAGTGGGAGGATGTGATGACACATCAAGAACGGCGCGATCCGAACGTGTCACGTCGAACGCTTGTCCAGGGATTGGCGGTTGGGGCGGCCGCCGTCGCAACCGGCGTCAGTAGTGCGCTGGCCCAGAACGCCCCCGCGCCGGTCGGGCCGCCGACCACGATCACAACCCCGCCGCGCGACTTCAGTCCGCGCGGTGCGCCGACCACCTATTTCTGGGACCCCGACATCATCGCGGTCGATCCGTCGTTCAACGATCTCGCCCAGCCCAACACCTCGATCAAGCGGCTTCATACCGGTCTGTTGTGGGCTGAAGGCCCGGCCTGGAGCGCGCAGGGCCGCTATCTCTTGTGGAGCGACATCCCCAACAACCGGCAGATGCGCTGGTCGGAAGACGACGGCCATGTCAGCGTCTTCCGCACGCCGTCGAACTACTCGAACGGCAATTCGTTCGACTTCCAGGGCCGCCAGCTGTCCTGCGAACATCTCACCCGCCGCGTGACGCGTTACGAGAACGACGGCACCGCGACCGTGCTTGCGGATTCCTATCAAGGCAAGCGGCTGAACTCGCCGAACGACGTCGTCGCGCATCCCGACGGCAGCTACTGGTTCACCGATCCGCCCTATGGCGGCCAGCTCTATGAGGGCGAACCCGACGCTGCCGGCGGACCGGGCAATCCGGCCGGCAAGCTCAATCCCCGGATCGGCCAGCCGGCGGGCTTCGTGCCGGCCAAGCGCGAGCTGCCAACCAATTGCTATCGCATCGATCCCTCCGGGCGTATCGATCTCGTGGTCAGCGAGGACCAGGTGCCGGATCCGAACGGCCTCTGCTTCTCTCCCGATTAAAAGAAGCTCTATGTGGTCTCGACCGGCAAGGGGCCGGGCGACACCGGCGCCGGCGGCAACGGTGACGTCTTCGTGTTCGATGTCGGCGCCGACAACAAGCTCGCCAACGGCAAGCGGTTCAGCGATTTCACGATCGACGGCGTGAAGTGCGGACCGGACGGCATCCGCTGCGACGTCAACGGCAATGTCTGGTGCTCGAGCAATGCCGGCCGCGCCGTCGGTTACAGCGGCGTGACGGTGTGGTCGCCGGAAGGCAAGCTGCTGGGCCGCATCCGGCTGCCCGAGGTCTGCGGCAACATCACCTTCGGCGGCCCCAAGCGCAATCGCCTGTTCATGGCCGCAAGCCAGTCGCTCTACGCGGTCTATACCGCGACCCAGGGCGCCGGGCCGGCGTGATCTTCGGTCTAATGGCGCCGGCGTGACCCGCCGGCGCCATGCCCGGCTACCTGATTGTCGTACCTCAGCTTTCGGAACTGAACGCGTGGCGTGCCGTTAACAAAACGGCGCCCTGCCGCGTCAATTTCGCTTTATCTGCAAGGCGAAGTGTTCACCCGTGACCGGCACTTTCGGATAACATGGAGCATGATCCGAAAACGTGGAGACCGGTTTTTCGAGAAGATCATGCTCCCAACATAAATCCTATCCGCGCCGCCGATCCATGAGGGCCCCACCATGAGCTTCCGCCGCGATTACATCACCAAGCCGATCTTCTCCTGGGCGCGCGGCGTGCTGCCGACGATGTCGGACACCGAGCGCGAGGCGCTGGAAGCCGGCGACGTCTGGTGGGACGCCGATCTCTTCACCGGCAATCCCGACTGGTCGAAATTGCTGGCGATCGCGCCGGCCAAATTGACCGACGAGGAGCACGCCTTCCTGCACGGTCCGGTCGACGAGCTCTGCAACATGCTCGACGAGTGGAAGATCAACTGGGAATGGCGCGACCTGCCGCCCGAGGTCTGGGCCTTCATCAAGGCCAAGAAATTCTTCGGCATGATCATTCCGAAGGAATTCGGCGGGCTCGGCTTCTCGCCCTATGCGCATTCCGAAGTGGTGCGAAAGATTTCGTCGCGCTCGCTGACCGCGGCCGTCACCGTGATGGTGCCGAACTCGCTCGGGCCGGGCGAACTCCTGATGCGCTTCGGCACCAGGGAGCAGCAGGACAGATGGCTGCCGCGCCTGGCCGCCGGCCAGGACATTCCGTGCTTCGGCCTGACCAGTCCCGAGGCCGGCTCGGACGCCGCCTCGATGATCGACACCGGCATCATCTGCAAGGGCAATTTCGAAGGCCGCGAGGTGCTTGGCCTCAAGCTGAACTGGCACAAGCGCTACATTACGCTCGGCCCGGTCTCAACGCTGCTCGGCCTCGCCTTCAAGGCCTATGATCCCGATCACCTGGTCGGCAGCGAGGAAGAGCTCGGCATCACCGTGGCGTTGATCCCGACCCATCTGCCTGGAGTCTCGATCGGCCAGCGCCATCTGCCGGCAATGCAGGTGTTCCAGAACGGCCCGAACTGGGGCCGCGATGTCTTCATCCCGCTCGACTACATCATCGGCGGCCAAGAGCGGCTCGGCCAGGGCTGGAAGATGCTGATGACGGCGCTCGCCGCCGGCCGCGGCATCTCGCTGCCGTCGCTGTCGGCCGCAGGTGCGGCTTATGCCGCGCGCACCACCGGCGCCTATGCCCGCATCCGCGAGCAGTTCGGCATCTCGATCTCGAAATTCGAGGGCATCGAGGAGCCGCTGGCACGCATTGCCGGCACGGCTTATCTGCTCGACGCCGCGCGGCGGCTGACCTGCGCCGCGCTGAACGAGGGGCATCATCCCGCCGTCATCTCCGGCATCATGAAGCTGCACGCCACCGAGCGGATGCGGATCGCGATCGACGACGCCATGGACATCCATGGCGGCAAGGCCGTGATCGACGGGCCGCAAAACTATCTCGGCGGGCTCTACCGATCGGTGCCGGTCGGCATCACGGTGGAGGGCGCCAATATCCTGACCCGCAATCTGATCGTGTTCGGGCAGGGCGCGATCCGCGCGCATCCCTATCTGTTGCAGGAGATGAATGCGCTCGGCGAGGCCGATCGCGACAAGGGCCTCACTGCGTTCGACACGGCGTTCTGGAAGCATGTCGGCCACAGCTTTGCGACCATGTTCCGCGCCTGGGGTCGCAGCTGGAGCTTTGGTCTGTTCGCACCGGCGCCTGACGCCGGTGAGGCCACCGAATTCTATCGCCAGCTGTCGCGCTATTCGTCGGCGTTCGCGCTCTGCGCCGACATGGCGCTGCTGACGCTCGGCGGCGCGCTGAAGCGCAAGGAGATGCTCTCTGCCCGCTTCGGCGATATCCTCTCCGAGCTCTATTTGCTGTCGGCCGCGCTGAAGCGGTGGCAGGACGAGGGCCGGCAGAAGGAGGATCTTCCCGCGCTGCAATGGTGCATGGCGTCGGGCTTCAAGACCATCGAGAACCGCTTTGCGGAAATCCTCGCCAATCTGCCCAACCGCTTTGTCGGCTGGATGCTGAAATTCCTGATCCAGCCGTTCGGCGCCCGCGTCACCGGTCCGTCTGATCGTGTCGTGCATCTCTGCGCGCAACTCGTGCTGTCGCCGTCGGCGGCGCGCGACCGCCTGACGCCGGACCTCGCCTTTGTCGAGGATGACGGCGGCATCGCGCGGCTGGAGAAGGCCTTCCGCCTCGTCACCGAGGCCGACGATGCCGCCAAGCAGCTGCGCGCGGCGCGGCTGCATGACTGGAAGGAGGGCGTCAAGAAGGGCGTCATCACCGAGGCCGATGGGGAGAAGCTCGCGGCTGCCCATGACGCGGTGGCAAAGGTCATCGAGGTCGATGATTTTGCGCCGGAGGCGCTGTCCCCGATTTACAAGAAAACCGCCGACGTGCATCAGTTCTTCCAGGAGCTGGGTGAGCAGAGGGCGGCGAGCTGATGGCGCGACAAGTCTTTATCGTCGACGGCAGCCGGACGCCGTTCCTGAAGGCGCGCTCCGGTCCCGGCCCGTTCACCCCTGTCGATCTCGCCGTGCAATGTGGCCGGCCGCTGCTGGCGCGGCAGCCCTTCGCGCCCACTGCCTTTGATCAGGTCATCCTCGGCTGCGTCAACGTGATCGCCGACGAGATGAACCCGGCGCGGGTCGCAGCACTCCGGCTCGGCATGGGCGAGAAGATGGTCGCCTTCACGGTGCAGATCAATTGCGGCTCCGGCATGCAGTCGATCGACACCGGCTACCGCTACATCCGCGAGGGCATCTCCGACCTGATCCTGGCTGGCGGTGCCGAGGCATTGAGCCACGCGCCGCTGGTCTGGCCCAATTCAGGCGTGCGCTGGTTTGCCGGCCTTGCCGGCGCCAAGGGTCTAGGCGCCAAGATCGCGGCCGCGCTCAAGGTCAAGCCGAGCTACTTCAAGCCGATCATCGGCCTCGAGCGCGGGCTGACCGACCCGATCACCGAGCTCAACATGGGCCAGACCGCCGAGAAGGTCGGGCACCTCTTCGGCATCACCCGCGCCCAGTCCGACGCCTACGCCGCCGAGAGCCACCAGCGGCTGGCCAACGCGCAAAAGGAAGGCTTCCTCAAGGGCGAGGTCGAGACCGCATTCGCCCGCGACGGCAAGTTCTACGACCATGACGACGGCGTCCGCCCGGACTCGACAGCGGAGACGCTGGCGAAGCTGAAGCCGGTGTTCGAGCGTCCGTGGGGCCAGGTCACCGCCGGCAATTCCTCGCAGATCACCGACGGCGCCTCCTGGGTGATCCTGGCGTCCGAGGCAGCGGTGGCGAAGTATGGGCTGACGCCAAAGGCCGTCATCCTCGACAGCCAGTGGTCGGCGCTCGATCCCTCGATCATGGGGCTCAGCCCGGTGCTGTCGGCAAGCGCGCTGCTCAAGCGCAACGAGCTGACGTTGCAGGACGTCGAGACCTGGGAGTTGAACGAGGCGTTTGCGACGCAGGTGCTGGGTTGCCTCGCCGCCTGGAATGACGACAAATTCTGCCGCGAGATTCTGGGACTTGACGGCGCGGCCGGCGAGATCGATCGCGCCAAGCTGAACGTCGATGGCGGCGCGATCAGCCTCGGCCATCCCGTAGGCTGCAGCGGCAACCGCATCGTGCTGCATCTGGTCAATGCGATGAAGCGGCTCGGCACCAGGCGCGGCGTCGCCACCGAATGCATCGGTGGCGGGCAGGGCGGCGCGATGTTGATAGAGACGGTGTGATCATGGATTCACGGATCATGGACGTTCTCGCCGACCGCGTGCTCGAACTCGGGCCGGCGCCGGCTGCCGACAGCCCGTACAGGAACTTCAAGCTGACGCGCGACGAGGACGGCATCGCCTGGCTGCTGTTCGATCGCGCCGGCGCCAGCGCCAACACGCTATCAGCCGATCTGCTCGAAGAGCTCGACGCCATCGTCACGGCGCTGGAGAACGAGCGGCCGGCCGGCCTCGTGGTCCGCTCCGCGAAAAAGAGCGGCTTCATTGCCGGCGCGGACGTCAACGAGTTTCGCGGCGCCAGCGACCCGCGTGCGGTCGAGACCGAGATTGGGCGTGCGCATGCCGTGATCGACCGGCTGGAGGCGCTGCGCGTGCCGTCGGTCGCCGTCATCCACGGCTTCTGCCTCGGCGGCGGGCTCGAGGTCGCGCTGGCCTGCCAGATGCGGATCGCGATCGACAATGCGCGGTTCGGTTTCCCCGAGGTGATGCTCGGGCTGCATCCCGGCCTCGGCGGCACGGTGCGCTTCACCGAGCTCGTCAACCCGATGCAGGCGATGACCTTGATGTTGACCGGCAAGACGATCGACGCGCGCCACGCCAAGTCGCTCGGTCTGGTCGATGCCGTCACCCAGGAGCGCCATGTCCGCAACGCGGTGAAGGACGCGGTGTTCGGCCGGCTGAAGCGTGCCAAGCCGGGCGCGCTCAATACCATCCTCAATTTCGGTCCGGTCAGGGGCTTCCTGGCCTCGCGGATGCGCAGCGAGGCCGAGAAGGCCGCGCCGCGCAAGCACTATCCGGCGCCCTCAGCGCTGGTCGATCTCTGGGAGAAGCACGCCGGCGACCGCGCGGCGATGCTGAATGCGGAGAAGACCTCGTTCGCCAATCTGATGGTGACGCCGACCGCGCAGAATTTGATCCGCGTCTTCTTCCTGCGCGAGCAGATGAAGAAGGTCGCCGGCGGCGGCAACAAGGTTGCGCACGTCCATGTCATCGGCGTCGGCGCGATGGGCGGTGACATCGCGGCCTGGTGCGCCAACCAGGATATGCGCGTCACGCTCGCCGACATGAAGGCCGAACCGATCGCGGGCGCGATGAAGCGGGCGTCGGAGCTGTTCGGCAAGATCATGCGCAGGAAGATCGACCAGCGCGACGCGCTCGACCGGCTGATCCCCGACATGGACGGCGAAGGCGTCCGCAATGCCGATGTGATCATCGAGGCGGTGCCGGAAAAGCTCGAGTTGAAGCAGAAGGTCTACGCCTCGCTCGAACCGAAGATGAAGCTTGGCGCGATCCTCGCCACCAACACGTCGAGCATCCCGCTGCAGGATCTGCGCACCACCCTGGCGCGGCCGGAGCGGCTGCTCGGCCTGCACTTCTTCAATCCGGTGTCGCGGCTGCAACTCGTCGAGGTCGTCAGCCATGACGGCACCGATGCCGCCATGCTCAAGGAGGCGCTGGCCTTCGTCGGCGCCATCGACCGCCTGCCGCTGCCGGTGAAGAGTTCGCCGGGCTTCCTCGTCAATCGCGCGCTAACGCCCTACATGCTGGAAGCGATGATGATGCTGGACGAGAAGACCGACCAGCGCCTGATCGATGCGGCGGCCGTCGAGTTCGGCATGCCGATGGGCCCGATCGAGCTCGCCGATCAGGTCGGCCTCGATATCTGCCTCGATGTCGGCGACATGCTGCGCTCGAAGTTCGGCGATACCCTGCCGCCGACGCCGGCGTGGCTGCGCGAGAAGGTGGCCAAGGGCGAGCTCGGCCGCAAGACCGGCAAGGGTTTTTACACCTGGAAGGACGGCAAGGCCGAGAAGGCGCCGCTGCCGGAGACCGGTCCGAAGGTGACGGACGAGATGATCGATCGCCTGGTGCTGCCGATCTCGAACGTCTGCGTCGCCGCCTTGCGCGAGGGCATTGTCGACAATGCCGACATGGTCGACGGCGCGATGATCTTCGGCACCGGCTATGCGCCGTTCCGCGGCGGCCCGCTCAATTACGCGCGCAGTCGCGGCGTCGACAATGTGGTGTCGACGATGCAGGCGCTGATGCGCAAGTTTGGCGGACGATTTGCACCGGATACCGGCTGGGAGGCCTTCAAGTGACCGAGACCCAAGCGCCCGAAACTCACGTCCACGCGCCGCCGATCAACGGCAACGAGCCGCAGGGCGATCTCTGCATCCGCACGCTGGCGATGCCGGCCGACACCAATGCGAATGGCGATATCTTCGGCGGCTGGCTGCTCAGCCAGATGGACGTCGGCGGCGGCGTGTTCGCCTCCAAGCTGGCGAAGTCGCGCACCGTGACGGTTGCGATCGAGGCGATGAATTTCCGCAAAGCGGTCTATGTCGGCGATCTCGTCTCGGTGCACGCCAACCTCGTGCGCGTCGGCCGCACCTCGATCACGGTGCATCTCGAAGCCTGGGTGCTGCGCCGCCGCGAGCAGCAGTCGATCCTCGTGACCGACGGCAATTTCACCTACGTCTCGATCGACGAGCAGGGCCATCCGCAACCGATCCAGCGCGACGGCGCGACGATCGAGACCTGAACTTCTCGCGCGCCTGCGTCGCTGATTCGGCGCAAGAGCAAACGCGACGAAACTGAGTCCCGCGCGTGGTTTGATTGCAAAAGCAGCGCTTCGGCTCGAAAAAATAACGTAGGAACAAACAGGCGGCGATCCCGTTGTCGGGCCGGAGTCAAACCGAGGCCGACAATGTCCGACAGTTACGTGATCGAAGTGAGTTCTCAGACAGCGGGTATCGTGGTGCGCGATACGCGTGGTTATCAGTTCTTTGCTGCGTCGCACCTTTTCCAGCGCCTAGAAGGCCAGATCTTCCGCAACGCCCGCGAGGCCGAGCGCGCGGCGCGCCGGCTCCTCACCGGCGGCGTCATGAAGATGGCGTCGTAACTGACCTTGGTGCGTGGTTTGCGCGTGCCGCAATTGCCTGTATTGATGCATCCGGGCGCACGGAAACATCTCCCGGATGTCGCAGACACAAGACAAGGCGCTGCTGTTCGATATCGACGGCACGCTCGCCGATACCGATCCGCTCCATCTGGCGGCGTTCAACCGCGTGCTCGGCCCTCACGGGCATGTGTTCGATCACGCGCGCTTCGGCAAAGAGCTGCAGGGCTTCTCCAACGCCTCGATCGGCGATCGCGTCCTCGCACATGAGCCGCCGGATCGCCGCGCAATCATCCTCCGCGAGAAGGAGCGGACATTTCGTGAATTGGTCAGCGGCCAGATCGTGCCGGTGCCGGGATTGATGGCGCTGCTCGACCGGGCTGATCACGCCGGCGTGCCCATGGTGGCGGTGACCAATGCGCCGCGCCCAAATGCCGAGCTGCTGCTCTCCGGGCTGGGCATCGCGCATCGCTTCAAGGCTGTCGTGATCGGTGACGAATTGGCACACGGCAAGCCGCATCCATTGCCCTATCTGGAGGGACTGCGCCTCGCAGGCGCGTCGGCATCGGCATCGCTGGCGTTCGAGGATTCGCGGTCCGGCGTGCAGTCGGCGACGGCCGCAGGCATCGCGACGATCGGGATGCGGACCGGGCTCAGTCATGCCGATCTGCTCGCGGCCGGCGCGGTGGCGAGCGCGGCGGCGTTCGACGATCCCGAATTGATCCGCCGGGTTGCATCGGCCATGTCTTGGTAGAAAGCGGCTTGGCAGGAAGCAGCTTGGTAGCAAGCAGCCTGGTGAGGAATCGCGCCGGCACTCACTGCCTCGAGATTGCTGCAACGCAGTTCTTAACCCCACTGATGCTTGCTCGTTGACCTCGGTGCCGAACGGTCGCAACATGGGAGACTCGCCGTTTCAAGGGGGCCGCCGTGGCCGGACTCTCCCATCGCCAGACTGAAATCCTCAACATCGCGCGCGCATTCGGCCGGGTCATGGTCGAGGATCTTGCCAGGCGATTCGAGGTGTCGGCGCAGACCATCCGCAAGGATCTCAACGACCTCTGCGACCAGCGCTCGCTGACCCGCATCCATGGCGGTGCGATCATTGCCTCCGGCGTCGAGAACCTTGCCTATGAGGCGCGCCGCTTCGTCGCCGCCGAGGAGAAGAAGGCGATCGGCGCCGCCGCGGCCGCGCGGATTCCGAACGGCTGCTCGCTGTTCATCAATATCGGCACCACGACGGAGGAGGTCGCGAGCGCGCTGACCTCGCATGAGGACCTCCTGGTCATCACCAACAACCTCAACGTCGCGATGCTGCTGTATCGCCATCCGCGCATCGAGGTGGTGGTCGCCGGCGGCACGGTGCGCCGCGCCGATGGCGCGGTGGTCGGCTCGACTGCCACGCAATTGATCGGCCAGTTCAAGGTCGACTACGCCATCATCGGCGCGTCCGCGATCGACGAGGAGGGCGCGCTGCTCGACTTCGATTATCGCGAGGTGCAGGTCGCGCAGGCGATCATCGCCAATGCGCGCAACGTCATGCTGGTCTCGGATTCGACCAAGCTTCGCCGCAGTGCGCCGGTGCGCATCGCGCATATGAGCCAGATCCAGACCTTCGTGACCGACTCGCCGCTCCCCGCGGGCCTTGCCAACATCTGCCACAGCCGCGGCATCGAAGTCGTCGTCGCGATGGACAAGCCGCAGAGCGATCTCGACGACAACGCCGAGCCCGCACCGGCGACGCTGCGCACTGCCTGATTCCGTATTCTCTCGCTGTCATCACCCGGCTCGACCGAGCGATCCAGTATTCCAGAGACATTCGCGCTTGAGCCGCGACGCCGCGGCGTACTGGATGCCCCGCTTGAAGCGGGGCATGACAGCGGAATGCGACGAAGCCGCTGCACAGGAGTGACGGGTCGGGAATAGGTTTCGCCAGGCACATCTGCCCCAGCCGCGATCACCTCGCCCAAAAAATCCACAGCCAAGGTTCCCTGTTTTCACTTTGCTTTCGTTTTTGGTTGTGATCTACTTCAATCCGAAAGTAAAACCGTCGAAGCGAAAACGGTTGCCGGGGGAAGCGTTCTTTGGACCAGATTTACGACCTCGCCATCATTGGAGGCGGCGTTAATGGCTGCGGCATCGCGCGCGATGCGGCGGGCCGGGGTAATTCTGTTTTCCTCTGTGAAATGAATGACTTGGCCAGCGGGACGTCGTCCTGGTCGACCAAGCTCGTGCATGGCGGTCTGCGCTATCTCGAATATTACGAGTTTCGTTTGGTGCGCGAGGCGCTGATCGAGCGCGAGATCCTCTGGCAGATTGCGCCCCATATCATTCGCCCGCTGCGTTTCGTTTTGCCGCACCACGCCGGCCTGCGCCCGGCCTGGCTGCTGCGGCTCGGCCTGTTCCTCTACGACCACATCGGCGGCCGGCACCTGCTGCCGGCGACGCGCTCGGTTGATCTGACGCGCGACGTGGTCGGCAAGCCGCTGATCCCGGGTCGCTACACCAAGGGCTTTGAATATTCCGACTGCTTCGTCGACGACGCGCGGCTGGTTGCGCTGACCGCACGCGATGCCGCCGATCGCGGTGCCGAGATCCGCACCCGCACCCGCGCGGTCGAGATCAGGCAGGTCGACGGCGTCTGGCATCTCACGGTCGAGGACGGCGTCGACGGTGCGCGCAACACCATCAAGGCGCGCGTGCTGGTCAATGCCGGCGGTCCCTGGGTCGAGCAGGTGCTGGCCTCGGGCGCCGGCGTCAACGCGCGGGCCAAGGTGCGGCTGGTGCAGGGTTCGCACATCGTGGTGCCAAAACTCTACGACCACGACCGCGCCTATATCTTCCAGAACGCCGACGGCCGCATCATCTTCGTCATTCCCTATCAGGACGATTTCTCGCTGATCGGCACCACCGATCGCGACTATGACGGCGATCCGGCCAAGGTGAAGGCGTCGCAGGAGGAGATCGAATATCTCTGCGCCTCCGCCAGCGCCTATCTCGCCAAGCCGGTGAAGCCCGAGGACGTGGTCTGGAATTACTCCGGCGTGCGTCCGCTGTATGACGACGGCGCCAGCGAAGCCAAGGCGGCGACCCGCGATTACGTGTTCGAGCTCGATACGCCCGGCGGTGCGCCGCTACTGTCGATCTATGGCGGCAAGATCACGACTTACCGCCGTCTCTCCGAGGAGGCGCTGGAGCGGCTGTCGCCTTACCTCCGCGGCACAAAGGCGCAGGAGGGCTGGACCGGCAAGGCGCCGCTACCCGGCGGCGACATGGATGTCTCCGCGGTCGCGGCGTTATCAGCCGAATTGGTTCGCAACTACCCGTTCCTTGCGCAACAGCACGCCAATCGTCTCGCGCATGCCTACGGCACGCGTGCCAGCAAAGTCTTGGGCAATGCAGCATCGGCCGAAGATCTCGGCCGCTCGTTCGGCGCCACCTTGACGGAGAGCGAAGTCAGGTACCTGATGGCAAACGAATGGGCTCGGACTGCGGACGATGTCGTCTGGCGACGATCCAAGCTGGGCTTGCGGATGACGGCGGGTGAAATCGCCGCGCTCGACGAGTGGATGCTCGCCAACCGCGTGTCCGGTGAACGTCCCCTCCGCGAAGCGGGAGGACGGGCATGAGCGTCACACTGCAGAATGTCACGCGGACCGTGGATGGCATCGCGACCATCCGCGACGTGTCGCTGACGCTGGAGCGTGGCACGCTCAGCGTGCTGCTCGGGCCGACGTTGTCGGGCAAGACCTCGATCATGCGGCTGCTCGCCGGCCTCGACAAGCCGACCACCGGCCGCGTGCTGGTCGACGGCAAGGACGTCACAGGCGCCGACGTGCGCCAGCGTTCGGTCGCGATGGTCTATCAGCAGTTCATCAATTATCCCTCGCTCACGGTCTACGAGAACATCGCCTCGCCGCTGCGGGTGCAGGGCAAGCCGCGCGCCGAGATCGAGAAGCGGGTGGCGGAAGCCGCCGGCCTGCTGCGGCTCGAGCCGTTTCTGAAGCGCACGCCGCTGCAGCTCTCCGGCGGCCAGCAGCAGCGCACCGCGATTGCCCGCGCGCTGGTCAAGGGCGCCGACCTCGTGCTGCTCGACGAGCCCTTGGCCAATCTCGACTACAAGCTGCGCGAGGAGCTACGCGCCGAGCTGCCGCGCATCTTCGAAGCCTCCGGCGCGATCTTCGTCTATGCCACGACCGAACCGTCGGAAGCGCTGCTGCTCGGCGGCGACACCGTGTGCATGTGGGAAGGAGAGGTGTTGCAAATCGGCGCGACGCCGAAGGTCTACCGCCATCCCGACACGCTGCGCGTCGCCCAGGTATTCTCCGATCCGCCGCTCAACATCATCGGCATCGAGAAGAAGGGCGCCCAGGTGATCTATGCCGGCGGCGAGCAGGCGCCCGCGGCCGGCCTCTACGCCACGCTGCCTGACGGCGTCTACAAGATCGGCTTCCGCGCGCACCAGCTCGAGGTCGGCAGCTCCGCAGCCGGCCGCCACAAATTCTCCGCCACCGTGACGGTGACCGAGATCACCGGCTCGGAGAGTTTTGTGCACGTCCATGTCCACGATTCGAACTGGGTCGCGGTGCTGCACGGCGTCCATGAATATGAACCCGGGCAAGTGCTTGAAGCCGCGCTCGATCCCGAAAACATCTTTGTGTTCGACGCCGCTGACCGCCTGGTCGCGTCGCCCGCGACCGCGTTTGCAAGCGAATTGTATGGCGATTCGCTCGCGGCACGCGCGTCGGCCAGCAAGAGCAATTGAGGGAGATGCCCGATGGCCCGCATTGACCTCGTCGATCTCGCACAGTCCTACAGCGGCAATGACGCGCCGCCGGAATCCTTTGCGCTGAAGCCGGTGACCATGACCTGGCGGCAGGGTGGCGCATATGCGCTGCTCGGGCCGTCCGGCTGCGGCAAGACCACGCTGCTCAACCTGATCTCCGGCATCGTGACCCCGTCGCGCGGCAAGATCCTGTTCGACGGTCAGGACATCACGCCGCTGTCGACGCAGAAGCGCAACATCGCGCAGGTGTTCCAGTTCCCGGTGATCTACGACACCATGACGGTCGGCGAGAACCTGGCCTTCCCGCTGAAGAACCGCGGCGTCGCCAAGGCCGAGGTCGATGCGCGGGTCCGGCAGATCGCCGACCTGCTCGACCTCACGCCGTATCTGAACCGCAAGGCGACCCGGCTCACCGCCGACGCCAAGCAGAAGATCTCGCTCGGCCGCGGGCTGGTGCGCTCCGACGTCGCCGCGGTGCTGTTCGACGAGCCGCTGACGGTGATCGATCCCGAGCTGAAGTGGCAGCTGCGCTCGAAGCTGAAGGCGCTGCATCGCGAGCTCGACCTCACGATGATTTACGTCACCCACGACCAGACCGAGGCGCTGACCTTCGCCGACACCGTCGTCGTGATGCATGACGGCCGCGTGGTGCAGAGCGGCACGCCGGCCGAACTGTTCGACAAGCCGGCGCATACCTTCGTCGGCTATTTCATCGGCTCGCCCGGCATGAACATCGTGCCCGCCGAAGTCAGTGGTCACGAGGCGCGGGTCGACGGCCATGTCATCGGCCTGAATCGAAACTATGGTGTGCTGCCGGCGGGCAGGAAAATCGAGATCGGCGTGCGGCCCGAATTCGTCGACGTCGCGGCGCCGGCACCCGGCCTGCTGTCGGCCACGATCGAGCGGATCGACGATCTCGGCCGCATCCAGTTTGCCCGCGTTCGCGTCGGCAACACCAAATTCGCCGCGCGCGTGCCGCCGGGCTTCTCGGTCTCCGGCGATACCGCCGGGCTGATCTTCAATCCCGCGCATGTCCACGTCTATGCCGACAGCCATTTGGTGGAAGGGGTCGCCTGATGGACAAGACGATCAACCAAAAAGCCTGGTTCCTGGTGCTGCCGGTGTTCCTGGTGGTGGCGTTCTCGGCGGTGCTGCCGCTGATGACCGTCGTGAACTATTCGATGCAGGACACCTTCGGCAACAACCAGTTCTTCTGGAACGGCGTCGGCTGGTTCAAGGAGCTGCTCGATCCCTCGACCGATCTCGGCGGCCGCTTCCTGGCCTCGCTCGGTCGCAATTTGTTGTTCTCGGCGATCATCCTCGCGATCGAGGTGCCGCTCGGCATCATCGTCGCGCTGTCGATGCCGCGCGAGGGCTGGAGCGTCGCGGCCTGTCTCGTCATCCTCGCGCTGCCGCTGCTGATTCCGTGGAACGTGGTCGGCACCATCTGGCAGATCTTCGGCCGGCCCGACATCGGCCTACTGGGCTATACGCTGAACCATCTCGGTATCAACTACAATTACGTCTCCAATGACCTCGACGCCTGGGTCACGGTGATCGTGATGGACGTCTGGCACTGGACCAGCCTCGTCGCGCTGCTGTGCTACGCCGGCCTGAAGTCGATCCCCGACGCCTATTACCAGGCGGCGCAGATCGACGGCGCCTCGCGCTGGGCGGTGTTCAAGGCGATCCAGCTGCCGAAGATGAACCGCGTGCTGCTGATCGCGGTGCTGCTGCGCTTCATGGATAGTTTCATGATCTACACCGAGCCGTTCGTGGTCACCGGCGGCGGCCCGGGCAACTCCACCACCTTCGTCTCGATCGAGCTCGTCAAGATCGCGCTCGGCCAGTTCGACCTCGGCAAGGCCGCGGCGCTGTCGCTGGCCTACAATCTCATCATCCTGATCGTGTGCTGGGTGTTCTACACCGTGATGACCAATGCCGGCGCCGAGCGTCCGGTCAAGGGAGGAGCGGCATGATGCATTCGATCCCCGGCCGCCGCCTCATCATGGCGCTGTTCCTGATCTTCCTGCTGTTGCCGATCTACTGGCTCGTCAACATGAGCTTCAAGACCAACGCCGAGATCGTCTCGACGATGACGCTGTGGCCGCATACGCCGACGCTGCAGCACTACAAGCGCATCTTCACCGACGAGAGCTGGTATTCGGGCTATATCAATTCGCTCGAATATGTCGTGCTGAACACCATCATCTCGATCGCGGTGGCATTGCCGGCGGCCTATGCGTTCTCGCGCTACCGCTTCCTCGGCGACAAGCATCTGTTCTTCTGGCTGCTGTCGAACCGCATGGCGCCGGCGGCGGTCTACGCGCTGCCGTTCTTCAACCTGTATTCGGCGATAGGCCTGTTCGATACGCCGTGGGCGGTTGCGCTCGCGCACTGCATCTTCAACGTGCCGCTGGCGGTGTGGATCCTCGAAGGCTTCGTCTCCGGCGTGCCGCGCGAGATCGACGAGACCGCCTTCCTCGACGGCTATTCGTTCCCGCGCTTCTTCATCAAGATCCTGGTGCCGCTGATCGCGAGCGGCATCGGCGTCGCCGCCTTCTTCTGCTTCATGTTCTCCTGGGTCGAGCTCCTGCTGGCGCGCACGCTGACCTCGGTGCAGACCAAGCCGATCGCGGCAATCATGACGCGCACGGTCTCCGCCGCCGGCATGGACTGGGGGCTGCTTGCTGCCGCCGGCGTGCTCACCATCATTCCGGGCGCGCTGGTGATCTGGTTCGTCCGCAACTACATCGCGCGCGGCTTCGCGCTCGGCCGGGTCTAGGATGATGATGAAGCAATCAGGCAGCATCTCAACGCCGGACTTCACCTCTCCCATGGGGAGAGGTCGGATTTGGCGCGGAGCGGCAAATCCGGGTGAGGGGTTTCGCTCGATCGATAGACCGTACCCCCTCACCCCAACCCTCTCCCCATGGGAGAGGGGGCGCAGCGCATCGTGTGGAGGGATTTGAGTCATGGAATCCATCGCATGGATGGCCTGGACGCTGCCGACCGCGATCTTCTTCGCGCTGTTGGCCTCGACACTCGGCGCCATGACCTGGCTCGCGGCGGTCTATCCCGAGGCCGAGCGGGTCGGCGTGCTGCGCATCCCGACCACGCGCGGCGATCGTTTGTTCATTTCGCTGGTGCTGGCGGCGGTGATCCACCTTTTGTGGATCGGCCTCGTCGGCACCGATACGATCTTCACGCTGCCGATCGGGGAGGGCGTGGAGATTTCGAGCCTGTGGCTCGCAACGCTGATTTCGCTTCTTTCAGCCGTCGCGATTTTTCGCACCGTCTGACGAAAGCGAAGAAGAGCAGATCCGGGGTCTACCCGGGCCTGAGGTTTTGGTTTGTCGCTGCAACCGGAGGAAACTATATGCCACATTTGAGAACGACAAAGGATAGTCTTTTGACTATGACCAGCGCCGCCGCGCTGATCGCAGCTTCGCTCACGGTCGCTGCGCCGGCGCGTGCGGCCGATGAAGCCGTGATCCAGAAGTGGATCGCGGAATTCCAGCCCTCGACGCTGTCGAAGGCAGACCAGAAGAAGGAGCTCGAGTGGTTCGCCAAGGCCGCCGAACCCTTCAAGGGCATGGAGATCAACGTCGTCTCGGAAACGATTACGACGCACGAATATGAATCGCAGACGCTGGCCAAGGCGTTCTCCGAGCTCACCGGCATCAAGCTCAAGCACGACATCATCCAGGAAGGTGACGTGGTCGAGAAGCTGCAGACCCAGATGCAGTCCGGCAAGAATGTCTATGACGGCTGGATCAACGACTCCGACCTGATCGGCACGCACTTCCGCTACGGCCAGACCATCGTGCTCTCGGACTACATGAAGGGTGAGGGCAAGGACGTCACCGACCCGATGCTCGACGTCGACGACTTCATCGGCAAGTCGTTCACGACCTCGCCGGACGGCAAGCTGTATCAGCTTCCCGACCAGCAGTTCGCGAACCTCTATTGGTTCCGCTACGACTGGTTCACCAACCCCGACTACAAGGCCAAGTTCAAGGCCAAGTATGGCTACGAGCTCGGCGTGCCGGTGAACTGGTCGGCCTATGAAGACATCGCTGAGTTCTTCACCAACGACATCAAGGAGGTCAACGGCGTCAAGGTCTATGGCCACATGGACTATGGCAAGAAGGATCCCTCGCTCGGCTGGCGGTTCACCGACGCCTGGCTGTCGATGGCCGGCAACGGCGACAAGGGTATCCCGAACGGCCTGCCGGTCGACGAGTGGGGCATCCGGATGGAAGGCTGCCGTCCGGTCGGCTCCTCGGTCGATCGTGGTGGCGACACCAACGGTCCGGCCGCGGTCTACTCGATCACCAAGTATCTCGACTGGCTGAAGAAGTATGCCCCGCCCCAAGCCCAGGGCATGACGTTCTCGGAAGCCGGCCCGGTGCCTGCGCAGGGCAACATCGCCCAGCAGATCTTCTGGTACACCGCCTTCACCGCCGACATGGTGAAGCCGGGCATCGCCGTGATGAACGCGGACGGTACGCCGAAGTGGCGTATGGCTCCGTCGCCGCACGGCTCGTACTGGAAGGAAGGCATGAAGCTCGGCTATCAGGACGCCGGCTCCGCCACGCTCTTGAAGTCGACCCCGCCGGATCGCCGCAAGGCAGCCTGGCTCTATCTCCAGTTCATCGTCTCCAAGTCGGTGTCGCTGAAGAAGAGCCATGTCGGTCTCACCTTCATCCGTGAATCCGACATCTGGGACAAGTCGTTCACCGAGCGTGCGCCGAAGCTCGGCGGCCTGATCGAGTTCTACCGCTCGCCCGCGCGCGTGCAGTGGACCCCGACCGGCAACAACGTGCCCGACTATCCGAAGCTCGCGCAGCTGTGGTGGCAGAACATCGGCGATGCGTCGTCCGGTACCAAGACGCCGCAGCAGGCGATGGACGCGCTCGCCGCGGCCCAGGATTCGGTGATGGAACGTCTTGAGAAGTCCGGTGTGCAGGGTGCCTGCGGACCGAAGCTGAACAAGAAGGAATCCGCCGAGTTCTGGTTCAAGAAGGCCGAGAAGGACGGCACCATCGCTCCGCAGCGCAAGCTCGCGAACGAGAAGCCGAAGGGCGAAACCGTCGACTACGACGCGCTGATCAAGTCGTGGCCGGCCACCCCGCCCAAGCGCGCCGAAGCGAAGTAAGGAAGGCGTACCAGCCCACGCCATCCGAAGACGACGAAAGGCCGGGAGCGATCCCGGCCTTTTTTTTTTTTCTCCGCTGTCATCGCCCGGCTTGACCGGGCGATCCAGTACGCCGCGGCGTTTCGATCAATCGCTGGCGTCTCTGGAATACTGGATGCCCCGCCTTCGCTGGGCATGACAGTTTTTGGTCCACTCTACTCCGCCGCCTCGGTCGCCTTCAGCGTCGGATAGTCCGTGTAGCCCTTGGCGCCGCCGCCGTAGAAGGTCGCCTTGTCCCACTCGTTGAGCGGGGCGCCGGCCTTGAGCCGCTCGACCAGATCGGGGTTGGAGATGAACGGCTTGCCGAACGCGATGAGGTCGGCGTCGCCGGCTTCCAGCACCTTCTCGGCCAGCGGGAAGTCGTAGCCGTTGTTGGCGACATAGGCCTGCTTGAAGCGCTTGCGCAGCGAAGCGTAGTCGAACGGCGCGATGTCCCGCGGGCCGCCGGTCGCGCCTTCGATGACGTGAATATAGGTCAGCTTCAGCGCGTTGAGCTGATCGACAATGTAGTCGAACAGCAGCTGCGGATTGGAGTCGGAGACGTCATTGGCCGGCGTCACCGGCGAGATGCGGATGCCGGTGCGATCGGCGCCGGCCTCGGCGGCGACCACCTTGGAAACCTCAAGCATCAGCTTTGCGCGGTTCTCGATAGAGCCGCCGTAAGCGTCGGTGCGCTTGTTGGTGCTGTCCCTCGCGAACTGGTCGAGCAGATAACCATTGGCGCCGTGGATCTCGACGCCGTCGAAGCCGGCAGCCAGCGCATTCGCGGTGCCGCGCTTGAAGTCCTCGATGATCCCGGGGATTTCCGACAGCTCGAGCGCGCGCGGCTCGGAGACGTCGGCAAAGGTGCCATTGACGAAGGTCTTGGTCTTGGCCTTGAGCGCGCTCGGCGCCACCGGCGCACCGCCGTTCGGCTGCAACGCGACATGCGAGATGCGGCCGACATGCCAGATCTGGATGAAGATGCGGCCGCCGCGCTCATGCACGCGGTCGGTGACCTTGCGCCAGGCCGCGACCTGCTCCTTCGAATAGATGCCGGGCGTGTCCTGATAGCCCTGGCCCTGCTGCGAGACCTGGCTCGCCTCGGATATCAGCAGGCCGGCGGAGGCGCGCTGGCCGTAATAGTCCACCGCGAGCGGGCTCGGCACCATGCCAGGCGGCACCGCGCGGTTGCGCGTCAGCGGCGCCATCACCAGGCGGTTCGGCAGCGTCAGCGCGCCGAGCTTGAAGGGTTCAAGGAGTTTGGTCGGTTGGCTCATGGATATGTCCCAGGGAGTGACGAATACAGAAGACTTGTGCATTGCGGCGACAAGCGCAATGGCCGAGGCATTCGCGCACCGCAGGTTAGCTGCGCACAATCCCGCCCATGTGGCCGGCATCGAGGAACAGGGTGTGCGCGTTCACATAGGAGGATTCATTCGAAATCAGGAACAGCGCAGTATAGGCGACCTCCCAGCCGGTGCCCTGGCGGCCGAAAGGCACTGTCACGGCGCGGTCCGATCGCCTGCGGCTGGCGTCGCGGCCCATCGGCGTATCCATGAAGCCGGGCGCGATCACATTGCAGCGAATGCCCTTGTCCTCGCCGGCTCGCGCGATCGCCCGTCCCAGCGCGATCTGCGCCGCCTTGGAGGATTCATAGGCCGGGTTGCGGCCACCGGCGCGCTGGCTTGCCATCGAGGAGATCAGGATGATCGCGCCACCGGGCGCCATCACCTCGAGCGCCTTCTGCGCGAACAGCATGTGGCTGCGCACATTGACGGCGTAGTCGCGGTCCCAGGCTTCTGCCGTCATTTTGGGCAGCGACAAGCCGGAGGAAATGCCGACATTCAGCGCCAGCCCGTCGAGCCCGCCGAGTTTTTGCGCGCAGCGCTCCACCGCAGGCGCAATCTGCGCAAACGTCGGAGACATCGACCACATCGGTGAAGGCCTTGCCGCCTTCCTTGCTGATCTACGCGACAGTGTCGTCGGCGGCTTCCTTGTTGACGTCGAGGCAGGCGACCGAGGCGCCCTCGCGCGCGAACAGCACGCTCATCGCGCGGCCGTTGCCGATCAGCGGCTCAGCGTCGACGGTGGCGCGCTGTCCCGCGCCGACCACGATGATGCGCCGGCCGTTGAGGCGGCCGTGGTTCTTTGCCAGTTCCAGCGCTTCCGCATGCAGCGAGGCGGATGGATCGATGGCTTTCGGTGCGTGGGTTGTGGTCGCCATGGCGTGCTCCCTGACGTCTTGTTGTTGTCAGGGAGCAGTAGCACGGCCGTGCGTGCGAGGCTAAAATCCCGCGGCGGGGAATATGTTTGTGCCACGTCATTCCGGGGCGATGCGAAGCATCGAACCCGGAATCCAGAAGTTGTATGGCTCGAGATTCCCCGGTGCGCAATTGCGCACCTGAGGTTCTCGCTCGCGAGCCCCGGAATGACGCGCGAAGCGCGTCAGCTCACGCCGAGGAAATCGCGCTTGCCGATCTCGACGCCGTTGTGACGCAGGATGCCGTGCGCGGTGACGGCGTGGAAATAGAAGTTCGGGAACGAAAATGCGTTGAGGAATTGCTGGCCCTTCAGGGTCATGGTGCGGCCGGGGCCGACCGGGAAGGTGACATCCTTGGCATCGCCGCCGTCGAACTGCTCGGGCTTGAACGACTTCACATAGTCGATCGTGTTGGTGAGCCGCTGCTTCAATTCGGCGAAGCTGGTCTCGGTGTCGGGTGTCGACGGCACATCGCTATGCGTCAGCCGCGCGCAGCCTCTTGCGGCGTGATCGCAGACCAGCTGTACCTGCTTGGTCAGCGGCAGCATGTCCGGATAGAGCCGCGATCCGAGCAGCACCTCGGGCGCGATCTTCTTCGCATCGCAATGCGCCTCGGCCTTGCTGAGCAGGCCGCTAAGGCTGTTGAGGATCTGCAGATAGGCGGGGACGACGGCGTCATAAAAGGACATGTGTTGCTCTTCTTGGTTCTGATGAAATCCAAATCTGCCGAACGGCGATGCTGCAAATGGTGCCGCGAAGGGAAGAATACAACCGCGGAAGGCTGTAACACTTGGTCAAATATTTCCTGCGCCTTCTCTATCCCGTCATCCTGAGGAGCCGCGAAGCGGCGTCTCGAAGGATGCACGGCCCGGCCGGTGGCCGTCGACCCTTCGAGACGCGCTCCGCGCTCCTCAGGGTGACGGGATTACCAATGCGCGCGCGGCTGAATGGTGTGTCCTACCGCGTCCCCGGCATCGCGGCGTCCGCGGCCGGCTGGGTGCGGCCACCGCGCATCCGGGCCAACAGCTCCGCGGTCGGCCAGGAATCCGCCGGCAGGCCGTACTTCACCTGCATCGCCTTGACCGCGCTGCGGCTCGCCTGTCCGAGCACGCCGTCGATCTTGCCGACGTCGTAGCCGGCGCGCGCCAAGAGCGACTGCAGCTCCTTGATCTCGTTGAACGGCAGCTGCGCGACCGGCGCGTGCGGGCGCTGCATCGGCGGCGCGCCCGCGATGCGGCCGGCGAGATAGCCGGCGGTGGTCGAATAGATCAGCGAGTTGTTCCACTCGGTGTAGGCGGCGAAATTCGCGTAGGCGAGGAATGCCGGGCCCATCCGGCCCATCGGCAGCAACAGCGAGGCCGGCATCTCGTCGTTGGCGAGCGGCTTGCCGTCTGTCGTAGTGACGCCGAGCGTAGCCCATTTCGAGCGCGGCAGCTTGATGGTGAGGTCGGCCTGGTCCCACGGGAAATTCGCGGCCTGCGGCACGCGCACCTCCTGCAGCCACGGCTCGCCGCGCCGCCACTTCAATCCGTTGGCGATGTAGTTCGCGGTCGAGCCGATCACGTCGGGGCCGCTGGCGAGCAGATTGCGATGGCCGTCGCCGTCATAGTCGACGGCGTAGTTGAAATAGTGTGTCGGCAAGAATTGCGTCTGGCCGAGCTCGCCGGCCCACGAGCCGATCATCTCGTCGGGCGTCAGGTCGCCGCGCTCGATGATCTTCAGCGCCGCGATGGTCTCGCCCTGGAACATCTCCGAACGGCGGCAATCATAGGCCAGCGACACCAGCGATTTCAGTGTCGGCAGATTGCCCATCTGGACGCCGAAGTCGCTCTCCAGTCCCCAGAACGCGGCGATCACCGCCGGCGGCACGCCGTACTCCTTCTCGGCGCGCGCGAACGCGGCCGCATATGTCTTGATGTATTGCTGACCCTGCTGCATCCGATAGTTCGCGGCCATGCGGCCGGCGAACTGGGTGAATATCTGCCCGAACACGCGCTGGCCGCGGTCGCGGTTGACGATGCCCTGGTCATAGATCAGGTACGGCGCGGTCTCCGCGATCGTGCGTTGCGAGACGCCGGCGGCCACCGCCTTCTGCTTCAGCTCAGTGAGGAAGCGATCAAAGCTCTGCCCGGCATGGCAGGACGCAGCCCGCGGCGAGGCGGCGACCGCCGGGCGCGGCCTGACGGGCGCGGGACCCGCAGGGTTGGGCAGTGGCTGCTGCGCCGAGGCGGCCGTCGAGAGCGCCAGCGCCACCGCTGCTACAGCGATCATGATCGGGGCGCGGAGGGGAGATGCTGGCATCGATGTCACCGGCTGGATCGGGGATAGGGCCCGCCCTGCATACACCAGGGCGACACCGGGCAACAACGGGGGGCCGCCGTTAGACCAATTGGCCTTCGGCAGTGTGAATAGCCGCCGCTATGATCGGCCGGTGATTCGCGGGCAGGGGTGTCGGCGGATCGATCACGCGCGGAGGGAGCCATGTGGAGTTTTCTCGAGCGTATTTTGGATTCGTCGACCTTTTCACCGCACGGCATCTGCCTGCTGTGGGAGCCGGAGCTGATCTGGCTCCACGTGATTTCCGACGCACTGATTGCCGCTTCGTATTTCTCGATCCCGTTTGCGCTGGCGATCCTCGTCTCCAAGCGGCGCGATTTTCAGTTCGGCTGGATGGCCTGGCCGTTCGCCGCCTTCATCCTCGCCTGCGGGCTGACGCATGTATTCTCGATCTACACGCTGTGGGTGCCGATCTATGGTCTCGAAGGCCTGCTCAAGGCGCTGACCGCAATTGCCTCGATCTTCACCGCGGTCCTGCTCTGGCCGCTGATCCCGAAAATCCTGGCGATCCCGACCGAGGCGCAGCTGCGCGAGGCGCATGTCGCGCTCGCCGAGGAGGGGCGGCAACGCCAGCGCTCGGAAGTCCTGCTCGAGCGCTTCCGCGAGGCCGAAGCCAATGAGAGCAAGATCCGCCAGGCGCAGAAGATGGAGGCGGTCGGCCAGCTCACCGGCGGCATCGCGCACGACTTCAACAACATCCTCACCGTGATCACCGGCACCATCGACATTCTGTCGGAGGCGGTCACCCATAACCGCCAGCTGGTCGAGATCACCTCGCTGATCCGCGACGCCGCCGACCGCGGTGCGTCGCTGACGCGGCATCTGCTCGCGTTTGCGCGCAAGCAGCCGCTGCAGCCGAGCGACGTCGACGTCAATGCGCTGATGGTCGACACCATCGAGCTGCTGCAGCCGACCATCGGCGACCATGTCGACATCGATTTTCGCCCCGCACCCGATCTGCCGCGCGCGCTGGTCGATTCCAACCAGCTCGTCACCGCGATCATCAATCTTGCGCTGAACGCGCGCGACGCGATGCCGAAGGGCGGCCGGCTCATGATTGAGACCCGCACCGCCGAGCTGAAGCCATCAGACGTGCATGGCCATGACGGGCTCGCCGCCGGCGACTATGTCGCGATCGCGCTGACCGACAACGGCCAGGGCATCGCGGAAGCCGATCTGGCAAAGGTGTTCGAGCCGTTCTTCACCACCAAGGACGTCGGCAAGGGCACCGGCCTCGGGCTTTCCATGGTCTATGGCTTCGTCAAGCAATCCAACGGCCACATCGTGCTCGACAGCGAGGTCGGCCGCGGCACCCGCGTCATGCTCTATCTGCCCCGTGCGGCGGTGGTCTCGCCGGCCGCGGCGCCCGAGCGGCGGCAGCCGGATGTTCCCGGCGCGCAGGAAATCGTGCTCGTCGTCGAGGACGACAGACTGGTGCGCTCCTACGTGCTGACCCAGATCGAGAGCCTCGGCTACACCACGCTGTCGGCCAACAATGGCGCTGAAGCGCTCGCCGTGCTCGACAGCGGCGCGCCGGTCGATTTGCTGTTCACCGACGTCATCATGCCGGGCGCGATGAACGGGCGCGAGCTCGCCACCGAGGCGCAGAAGCGGCGGCCCGGCCTGCGCGTGCTGTTAACGTCGGGCTACACCGAGAATGCCATCGATCAGGACGGCAAGCTCGAGCAGGGCATCCTGTTCCTCGGAAAGCCCTACAGCCGGGCCCAGCTCGCCCGCATGCTGCAGGTGGCGCTGCGCGAGGGTGAGCGGCAGCTCGCTCGGCAGGAGCCGGCGGAGTAGGCGCGATCCGGTAGCCGTAGTTCCGTAGCCCGGATGAGCCAACGGGTCGCGCGAACGCGCGCCCGATGACAGGCTCCGCGATATCCGGGGGCAGTGTTCCCGCATGTCGCTGGCGCTCATGCGGGCTACAATCTGCCGCAGATGACCGATCGTTAATCCCCGCCGCGTCGCTGCGACGCACTGGTTCCCCTTGCGGCGCGCGCAGCAAAATCCCTACCTCAGCGGCGTCAGTTGTGGCAGCATTCCGCTGGCCGTGAGGGAACAACGATGAACTATTTCCGCACCGCGCTCCTGCTTGCCGGCCTCACCGCCCTGTTCATGGGCGTCGGCTATCTGATCGGCGGCGGCACCGGCGCCGTGATCGCGCTGATCGTCGCGGCTGCGACAAACCTGTTCACCTACTGGAATTCCGATCGCATGGTGCTGTCGATGTACGGCGCCCATCAGGTCGATGCGCGTTCGGCGCCCGAACTCTATGACCTCGTCGCCGAGCTCGCGCAGCGCGCCGCTCTGCCGATGCCGCGCGTGTTCCTGATGGACGAAGCGCAGCCCAACGCCTTCGCGACCGGCCGCAATCCGGAGAACGCCGCCGTCGCCGTCACCACGGGTCTGATGCAGCAGCTCAGCCGCGAGGAGCTCGCCGGCGTGATCGCGCACGAGCTTGCGCATATCAAGCATCACGACACGCTGACCATGACGATCACGGCGACGATCGCCGGTGCGATCTCGATGCTGGCGCAGTTCGGTATGTTCTTCGGCGGCAACCGCAACAACAACGGCCCCGGCATCATCGGCTCGATCGCGATGATGATCCTGGCGCCGCTCGGCGCTGCGCTGGTGCAGATGGCGATCAGCCGCACCCGCGAATATGCCGCCGACAATTATGGCGCGCGCATCGTCGGGCAGCCGATGTGGCTGGCGTCCGCGCTCGCCAAGATCGAGAATTCAGCGCATCAGGTGCCGAATATGGAGGCCGAGCGCAATCCGGCCACCGCGCATATGTTCATCATCAATCCGCTGTCGGGCCACGGCGTCGACAATCTGTTCGCCACCCACCCCTCGACCGCGAACCGCATCGCGGCGCTGCAACAACTCGCCGCCGAGCTCGGCACCCAGACCGCGCCGCTTTCCACCGGCGCCAGCTATCCGCCGCGCAGCCCGTGGGGCGGATCACAGGGCCAGCGCGGCCCGTGGGGCTGAAGATCGTGGGGCTGAAAATCCTGGGGTTGAAGATTCGGGGTTTAAGATTCTGGGCTGACGATGGCAGGCGAGGTCACGCCTTTGCCGTCAGCACCACATCGTCCATGAACAGCGCATCGATACCGGACTTGCGGAACGTGACGATCGCGTCGGTGGGGGCGCAGACGATCGGCTCGCTGTCATTGAACGACGTGTTGACGACAAGGGGCACACCGGTCTTGGCAAAGAAGCAGGAGATCAGCTCGTGAAAGCGCGGATTTGATCTGCGGCTGACGATCTGGACCCGGGCGCTGCCGTCGCGGTGCAAAACCGCCGGAATGAGATCGCGCCGGTCGGGCTTGACGGGACATGCAAACAGCATGAACGCGTGACTGGCCGTCGGCGCGCCGACCTCGAACCATTCCTCGGCGTGCTCGGCCAGCACGCTCGGCGCAAAAGGGCGGAAATCTTCCCGGTGCTTGACCTTCTGATTGAGGATATCGCGCATGTCCGGCCGCCGCGGATCGGCGAGCAGGGAACGGTTGCCCAGCGCGCGCGGCCCGAACTCCATGCGGCCCTGGAACCAGGCGACGATCTTGCCGCTGGCGATCATGTCGGCGGCATCGCGCGCCGGCGATGTGCTGCGCCGTGCCTTGAGCCCGGCTGACTTGACCGCCGCCACAATCTCGCGCCGCTTGAATCCGGGCCCGAGATACGGCGTGTCGTTGCCGCGCTCGGGGGAATGCTTGTGTTTTGCGCAATGCACGGCGAGGGCGGCGCCGATCGCCGTGCCCGCATCGTGCGGCGCGGAGGGGATGAACACGTTGGTGAATTCGCCGGATCGCCTGACCAGTTCATTGGTCACGCAATTGAGCGCGACGCCTCCGGCAAGACACAGATTGTCCGACGGCACCCTGCGCTTGAGGCGGCGGACCGCCGCGACGACAGCGGCATCCGTCGCCGCCTGCAACGCGGCCGCCATGTCGGCATGCCGCGGCAGGATTTCGCCGTCCTCGTAGCGCCCCGGGCCGAACACGGCTTCCATTCTGGCGTGACGCTCCGGGCTGGTGCCGAGATACTCCGGCGACACCCCGTAGTTCACCTCATCGGCACGCATGATCGACTGGAACTGCTGACGGAAAACCTCCGGATCGCCGTAGGCCGCGAGGCCCATGACTTTCGAGGCGTCGTAATGCGAGAAGCCGAGATAACCGCTGAACACCTCCCACAGGAAACCGATCGAATGCGGATATTCGAATGTCTCGACGGTCTGGATGCGGGTGCCGGCTGCCTTCGCCAGCGCGGTGCACGCGGTCTCGCCGATTCCATCGATGGTGAGGATGGCCGCGTGATCGAAGCCGGACGGGAAGTAGGCGGATGCGGCGTGCGCCAGATGGTGAGGCACGAAATGCAGTCGCTGCCGCAGTGAACGTCCGAGCAGGTCGTCGATGGCGCCGGGCACCTGACCAAGCCGGAGCCGAAAGGTCTCCTCCAGCCGCGGATCCCACCACTCGGCGCGATATCGCTTGCGGCGCTGCCTCGGATCGAACGAGTATGCGACGTGATCGATATCGCGCGCTGTCAGCCCGGCATGGTTCAGGCAAAAGCGGATCGCGCGTTCGGGGAGCTGATGCGGGTTGTCGAACTCGGCCGGCTTGCCGTGCTTGATGCGGTTGAACCGCTCCTCCTCGGCGGCCACCACGAGCCTGCCGTCAACCAGCAGCGCGGCGGCGGACTCGTGATACACCGAATTGATCCCAAGGATGTTCACCTGCGTCCCCCCATACGCCTGACCGTCACGGCAGACTAGAGCGTTTTCGAGCGAAGTGGATACCGGTTCGCGTGAAGAAAACGCGTCAAACAAAAATCTAGAGCCCCGTTCCGATTTTATCGGAACGGAAATGGCTCTAGCCAAGCTGTCCGGAACAGTAAGGCAGTATCGAGGCTGCGCACTGAAGACCAAAAGCCGCAGTTCGCGCCGCTCGAAACGCGCTATGCGCTCGCGGCGTCCAGCCGTCCGACCTGGTCCTTGGTCAGTTCGAGTTTCGTGGCCGCGACAAGCGTTGCGACCTGCTCGGGCCTGGTGGCACTGGCAATCGGCGCGGTGACCGAGGGCTTCGCCATCAGCCAGGCGAGCGCGACCGCGGCCGGCTCGGCGCGCGTTTCCGCGGCGACCTCATCGAGGCCGGCCACGATGCGCATGCCGCGCGGGTTCATGTATTTGGGAATGCTGCGCGAGCCGCGCGGGCTCTTGGCGAAGTCGCTCTCCGAGCGGTACTTGCCGGTCAAAAATCCCGCGGCGAGCGAGAAGAACGTGATCACGCCGACGTCGTTCGCCTCGCAGACCTGTTGCAGCGCGCCTTCGTAGCTCGACCGCTCCATCAGGCTGTATTCGGGCTGCATGCTCTCGTAGCGCGGCAGCCCGTTCGCCTTGGAGATATCGAGGGCGCTGTTGAGCCGCTCCGCCGAGAAATTCGAGGCGCCGATCGCCCGGACCTTGCCTGCCTTGATCAACTTGTCGTAGGCCGCCAGTGTCTCTTCCTGCGGGGTCGTCTCATCGTCCTTGTGGGACTGGTAGAGGTCGATGAAGTCGGTCTGCAGCCGCCGCAGCGAATCCTCGACGGCGCGCGCGATATAGTCCGGCTTCAGCCCGACATTGTCGTTGCCCATGTCCATTCCGACCTTGGTGGCGAGGATGACGCGGTTGCGGTTGCCGCGCGCCTTCATCCATTTGCCGATGATCGTCTCGGATTCGCCGCCGCTATGGCCCGGCGCCCAGCGCGAATAGACGTCCGCCGTATCGAGGAACGTCAGCCCGTGCTCCAGCACGGTGTCGAGCAGGCGAAACGACGACGTCTCGTCGACCGTCCAGCCGAACACATTGCAGCCAAAGCACAGGGAGGGAACGGTGAGGCCGGAGCGGCCGAGCGCGCGATGCTTCATGAGTTTTCTTTCGCTTGTTCTTGAGGGCAGGCGCCGGACACTGAGGCAGATCGCCTTTGTTTGCAAGGCGCTGAGCGGCATCCGCTCCGCTCTGCTGCATCACAAACGCCATGCTCGCTCGTGCGTCAGGTCAGGCAGGCTGCCCCTCGGCGCCGCATCGATCACGGCGCGATTTTCGCAACGCGCAGGAACGCGATTTCATTTGTCGGGCGCTTGATGTAGATTGCCCGGCGAGCTGCCACCGGTCGCGCCGAATTCCGGAGAATGAGCGGCAGCGCACATGGCCATCGGCAGGCCACCTCTTCTCATTTCAGTACGAAATCTGCTGCTGCCCGGGTCACGCCCGGGTGAAACGCTTTTCTCATTTCAGCCAAATGGAGCGATTGCCATGCATTTCTGCTTCTCAGGTGAATACACCCCGCGTGCTCTCAACAACATCATGGAGAACCCGGCGACCAATCGCTATGAGGCCGCCAGGAAGTTGATCGAAGCGGCCGGCGGCAAACTGATTTCGATGTACAGCACGTCGGTCGATGGTCCCGGCGTGATGGTGATCTTCGACGTGCCGGATCCGACCGTCGCACCGGCCATCAGCGGCGTGGTCGTGGCAGCCGGCACCATGCAGAATGTGAAGCTGGTCCGGCTGTTTACCCAGGACGAGATCAAGGTGGTGCGTCAGCACGCGAGCAAGTTGAAGGCTGCCTACACCCCGCCTGGTGGCTAGCAGGCTGGAGGATCAAGCACCGCTGATCGTCTGACGTCCGGTGTCCTCTCGCGCGGCGGCGCTACCCGGCGCTCCGCGCGAAGGCGAGGGCCGTTGCGCGCGCCGCTGATCCGGGGCGCGTCAGCGGACGGGCAACACGCTCAGGCGGATGTCGTGGGCACGTGCATGCCGGTTCGCAAGCCCCGGCCGGTTGTGCCGTCGCCTGACGTCCGCCGCCTCGTGTTTCAGCATTCGGCATCAGCGTCGCAGCCGCCCCTCAAGCAGGCGGCGTGTCCAGGTAGACGTAAAGCGCCGCGATCTTGCCGTCGCGCGCGATGATGAAATCCACGCCGGTGTAGACAGGCTTCTCGCCTTGCGGCCCGGAGCCCCATGCCAGGCGTCCCGAATTGTGCAGGACCTGCGGCGCGCCATGAGGCGTGTAAGCGAAGTGCGGATGCGTCGCCCGGAGATCGCCGGCAAACTTGTCGAGCGCATCGTGGCCTACCAGAATGCCTGATGGCGCGTAGAGCACGCAATCCTCGGTGTAGAGTTGTTGAATTGCGGCCCTTCGGCGCACCGGATCGCCTTCGCCGAAAACCTCCGGAAGGTTGCGCATAAGCAGCGTTTCGATGCCGCTCACATCTGCGCCCGCCGAGGGCGGGGCGCTGCTCTTGCTGGTATGCTCGTTCATCGGAGACCTCCATGCGTGACTCCAACATCATGTGGCCGCAGGCACCGTTGCGGAACGACAATGATGGAAAGTCATCGTTTCCCATTTTGATGCATCGGCGTGACCGCCGTGGGTGCTCTAGCTAGTGTGCCTCGTCCTCGCTCGAGTCCTCCTGCTCCGCCTTTGGCGGCCAGGCGCCGCGCCGGACCAGCGCCTCGTGCAGCCGTTTTTCGATCTGGCCCTGGTGCGAGCAGAATTCCGCGGCGGCAAGGCGATCGAGGATCTCCAGCAGCGGCTGCCGCAGCAGGATCGGCTCCTTGCCCGGTCCCTTGGGCTCGCTAGCGTCTGGACACATGACGCAAGCTGCTTCAACCTTCTTGAGGCTTCAGGTCATCGGACGCAGGCTGCCGTTGGAGCTTGGGGGGGCGACGCGTTCTGGAAACATTCAGGTCGGATTTGAACGTCCGATCGAGCAGGTTCGTCTCACAAGGGAGATGGGTATGTTTGAAACTGAGCGATTCATCGCCGACTGCGAGGCGGCTTTCGCAGCGGACTCGAGCCACAGGGCAATTCGCGAGGTCGTTGCACGGGCAATGTCCGAGCCAGCAACAGTCCTCAAAAGCCTCGGCGAGCCGAAGCGCGCCGGGAGCCAGACGCTCTTCCACTCGGATTCGCTCACAATCCTCAACGTGATTTGGGCGCCGGGCATGATGGTGATGCCTCACAACCATCGCATGTGGGCCGTCATTGGCATCTACTCGGGCCGCGAGGACAACGTCTTCTGGCGACGCATCCCGGGCGAACCGAACAGGATAGAGGCCGCCGGAGCGAAAGCGCTGTGCGAGAAGGACACCGTGCCGCTCGGTTCGGACGTCATCCATTCAGTCATCAATCCGATTGATCGGCTGACCGGCGCGATCCACATCTATGGTGGCGGCGATTTCTTCGCCGCGGAGCGCAGCGAATGGGATTCGTTCACGCTGGATGAGCACCGCCACGACCGTGAGCGGACGCTCCGCATGTTCGAACAGGCGAATGCGCGTTACGAGGCAAGTCTCCGCACACTCGACGGCTGAACCGTGCGGCACCGGGAAAGTGGAAGTGTAATCCGTCTCCGGGAGGATGGCATGCACACGATGACAATTCCGCGTCGCTTTCGCGGGCCGCCGAATTCAGGCAACGGCGGCTATGTGTGTGGGGCGCTGGCGCGCCAAATAGCCGGTGCCGCGGAAGTCACGCTGCGCGCCCCGCCACCGCTGGAGACAGAGCTGGATTTAGTCGAGGTCGAGATGGGCGTATGGGAGATACGCCATGGCGCCGCGACAATAGCAATCGGCAGGGCCGTCATGCTTGACTTGAGCCGGCTCGAGAGGGCGACCTTCGACGAGGCGGTGGAAGCCGAGAAGCGCACGCCAATCAAGCCGCACGAACATCAGCTGCCGATGTGCTTTGTTTGCGGACCTGACCGGGCAGCGGGCGACGGGCTGCGGCTTTTCGCCGGGCCGCTCATTCGGCAACAGCCGAGCGGGGTCTTTGCCGTACCCTGGACGCCCGACGCCTCCCTCACCGCAGCTGATGGCCTGGTTGCTCCCGAGTTTGTATGGTCTGCGCTGGATTGTCCGACCGGCTACGTAGCCCAATACGACTCCGAAAGCAGAAGCTTCAACGCTTTGCCGATCCTGCTCGGGCGTCTGTCCGTACGTATCGATGGGCGGCCGCGGCCGGGCGAGCGATGCGTGGTGACGTCCTGGAAAACCGGCGGCGAGGGCCGGCGTCTCATCGCCGAGGCGGCGCTGTTTGGTGAAGAGGAGAACCTGCTTGCGATTGGTCGTGCCGTCTGGATTGTCGTCGATCGGCAGGTTCAGCTCGGAAGCAGATAATTGCACATCGGGAATGACGAGAGAGGCGCGACCTCCTGCCATTGAGTTGCCCGACGACGCAATCCCCTCATGCGAAAATATTTCGGTTTATCGGAATTGCAGCTCGGTGTATGGTCTGCCCGTCTCACCCGATCGAGGGGCGCTTCGCGATCGTCACGAACGCGGTGTGGGATGCGGCGGACGCCGAGTGTGTGACTGACGAGAGCACGCGAAGCGGACGGCGAAGTCGCGTGGTCCTGACGCCCTAGCGGCCGGTGTCCCCTTGTAAGACGCAATTGCGTCTTGCGAAGGCGGTGACAAACAAGCCCAGTCTCGCCGGGGAGAGCGCGAAGTAAGCCGTAACCCATCGCGCAGGGAAAGCCGGAGTTTCCGGTTACACCTGTGGTCCTACCCCCGAGCTTTCTACCTTTTGCTCGGGGCCCATGGGTGCGATCGGCACCCGGCTTTCCCTGCGCCCTCTGCGAGAGAGGGGGCGAAACGAAGAGCAAAGCTCGGACAATTCATGTCGCGAGAATGCGAAGCCGCGTCCCCACCACATCTGTCATCGCCCGGCTCGACCGGG
>NZ_AUGA01000036.1:0-90256 GCF_000426785.1 Bradyrhizobium sp. th-b2 | reverse complement strand
TGCTCGGACCCAACTGCCCGAAAGCATCGCCCACCAGACCCCGCGGCTCGACGCTCTAGGACTAACATCACATCTAAATTGAAGAGTGAGCAATTTTGCTCAGACGAGAGCTAAGCCGTGTGCTGATTTGGCAAGCTCCGGAGGATTGCTCTATCCGGGGCTAGCGCAACGCCACCAAGCATTATTCGGCTTGGGGGCGTTGTGAGCTGCCTAGGTGGTGAGTTGTCCCGCATATATTTGCATTCGGCCCTGCGTGGTCATTCGCAGCCTGCCCGATAGTTCGACCATGTAACCCATTGCGATCAGCCGGGCGCTGTGTTCGGCCGGGATCACTGCTGGAGGGCTGGTTACGCCAGACGGCTTGCCGACTATAAGCAAGGAAGCAAACTCTTCCGGGCTAAGCGGTTTCGTTTTTGAGACCATGATCAGAGTATGGCCATATCTTGCAGTTCCGGATGTTCAATTTTGAACACAGAATTGCAAATAAGGCCGCCTCAGTTGGCGGCCTCGTTCATTTATTGATGCGATGCCATTTCGCCTCTTGGCCCCGACATGCCCGTGATCGCCCGGCGATATCAGGTTTTAGGGGGTAGAGCCGACATGGCGGATTTATGAGTGCGCGCCCTGGTTCAATCTGACGTCATCGCGTTTCAGCGCGTCGTCGGCGGGGCGCCGAGATTCCCCGCCAGGATCGCCTTGCCGGCATCCTCATATTGCGTGTCGCGGGCCTGGATCTGCTGCGCGATCGCGTGCATGTCGCGAAACCGCCGCTCGAACGGATTCTTCGCGAAGACCGCCGTTGCCCCCGACATGTGATAGGCGATGTCGACCACGGCGGCCGACTGGTGGATGGTCCAGGTCGAGGCGATGCGGATCGCGACCCGATGTGCCTCGCTGACGGGATCGCCGCGCGCGAGATCGCGCCAGACGTCGTTGGCCGTTGCATACAGATAGGCGCGGGCGGCGCGCAGGCTCGCCTCGGTGCGGCCGATCTGGCCCTGCACGGCGTTGTTGTCGCGCATTGCCTTTAGGCCCTGCGGGGTCTTGCCGCGGGCAAGCTCGGTTGCCGCATCCAGCATGGCGCGCGCGACGCCGAGCGAGGTCGCGGCAAAGCCCATGCTGAACACCATGTTGGTGGTGAGCTTGTAGAGCGGCCCCGCCTCGCGGCATGCGGCCGGATCGTCGCGCAGAGCCGCGAACTTGTCCGGGATGAAGAGGTTCTCGACCGAATAGGAATCCGTGCCGGTACCCTTCAGGCCGATCACGTCCCAGACGTCGTACATCACAGCCTGCGACATCGGAAACAGGATGGTGCGGATCTCCGGCGAGCCGTCAGGCTTCTTGCGCGGCGAGCCGTCGGCCTCGACGACGCGGACATGGGCGCCGAGCCAGCTCGCCTGCCGCGAGCCCGAGGCAAAATCCCAGCGCGCATTGGCACGGTAGCCGCCGGGCTCGGCGCGGACCTCATGGGCGATCGCGCCCCAGGCGAGAATCCCGGGCGCGGTGTTGAAGATCTCGTTGGCGGCGTCGGGCTCGAGATAGGCCGCGGTCATGGCGCAGACGCCGCACTGGCCGAGGCACCAGGCGGTCGATGCATCCGCCTTGGCGATCTCTTCCTGCATCTGCATGAACGCTTCCAGCGTCGCCTCGGCGCCGCCGAAGCGCTTCGGCAGCAGCGCGCGATACAGCCCGTTCTCGACCAGTGCCGAGATGACGGAAGGCGTCAGCCGCCGCGTCCGTTCGATCTCGTCGGCTTCAGCTATGATCAGCGGCGCCAGCGCGCGTGCCCGCTCGACAAGGTCGAACCCCTGCGGCTTGTTCATGCGTTTCCTCGGGCCCCTTCTGACATTGTTGTTGGGCGGGTTAAGCGATGGTGACCCATCCGGCAAAGGAGGGCAAGGCGGGACGGCGCCGACGCAGATCAGCTATCCATCCGCTGCGCCGGTGCGTGATCGATCGACCGACGCGCTCAGGCCGCGGCGCGGCCGAGGTCGAGCGACGGCTGGCGCTTGGTGGAGAAGCTCAGCGCGACTGCGACCGCGGCGAGGCCGATCGCGAAGGAACCGGCGTGCAGCCACGTATAGCCGTGGAACGTGTCGAACACGTAACCGCCGGCCCATGGTCCGAGCGCCATGCCGAGGCTTGCAAAGGCCGACACCGCGCCGAACACCGTGCCCATGATCCGCGCGCCGAAGAACTCGCGCACCAGCACGGCATAGAGCGGCATCACGCCGCCATAGGCGAGGCCGAACACCACCGACAGCGCATAGAATTCGCCGAGCTGCGCCACCGCCAGATAAGTCGCGATCGACAGCGCCTGTACCAGCAGGCCGCCGACCAGCACCGGCTTGGCGCTGAGCCGGTCGGCGAGCACACCGAGCAGCAGCCGTCCGCCGAGCCCGGAGAAGCCGGCGAGGCTGTACACCGTGACCGCCGTCAACGGCGCGATGCCGCACACCATGGCATAGGACACCATGTGGAAGATCGGGCCCGAATGTGCCGCGCAGCAGGCGAAATGAGCCAATGCGAGCGTGATGAATTGCGGCGTGCGCAACGCCTGCGCCACGGTCCATTCCGCTTGTGGCGGGTTCGCGGCTGCGCCAGTCGCGACGGTCGATCCCTGAGGCGCGGGGCGCACCAGGAAAGATGCCGGGATCAACAGCGCCCATGCAACGATGCCGATGACGAGCATCGCAAAGCGCCAATCATAGGCCGTGATCAGCCAGCTCGCCGATGGCGCGACGGTCAGCGGCGAGACGCCCATGCCGGCCGATACGAGGGCGACGGCGAGGCTGCGATGCTTGTCGATCCAGGCGCTAGCAAGCGCCATCATCGGCGCATAGAAGCTGCCGGCGGCGATCCCGATCAGGACGCCGAAGCACAGCTGGAATTGCCACAGGGTCTGCGCCTGGCTTGCCGTCACCAGGCCAAGGCCGAGCAGCAGGCTGCCCGCCAGCACCACGATGCGGGTGCCGAACCGGTCGGACAGCGCGCCCCAGGCGAACGCCGCAAAGCCCATGCAGAGGAAATCCAGCGTCGCTGCTGCCGATATGCCGGCGCGCGACCAGCCCATCGCATCCGAGATCGGCTGCAGGAACACCGCGAGCGACAGCATGGTGCCGAAGCCGACGCAAGTCATCAGCGCGCCCGCGCCGACGACGACCCAGCCATAATCGAACCGAGCGTCCTTGCTCATGCATTTCCCCGGCGCTGTTGTTTTTTGTGGTGCGCGCAGGGAGGATGGTGGCCTATCTGAGGTCCAGGGGCAATATGACGGGCAACATGCCTCTCATTCCGGGATCAGCGGATTGTGAGTTGCGTGCGCAAGATGTCGCAGCGCCGCGGCTAAAGCGCGATGAGGTTGGGTTGAATCATCATCGCGCTTTAGCTTCTTGTTTGAGCATGATCTTTTCGGAAAACCGCGTCACACTTTTCCGGATCATGCTCTACCCGCAATTCCAGGCCCGCCCGATCGGGGTCCAGGTCCAGCACGGGCCAAAACTGCCGCCATTGTAGCGGCCGCGGTAGAATCCGGGCCGGCCGTAATAATACAGGTCGTCGCCGTACCAGTAGCGCGGTGAATAGTCCGGGTAGCCGCGGGCCGCGCCGCGCGGACCGAGCACAGGAATAGTTTCGTTGGGCGGCTGCCGGTAGCCGGGCAGGAAGCCGTAGCCATGCCAGCGGGCGGTCTGCCGCTTCTTCGAGGAAGCGGCCGCGCTCAGGTCCGGCTGCAGCAAGGCGAGGATGACGATCGAGAGAGACAGGATGCGCAACATGATCGGAGTCTAGTCGGGCCGCTGCGCCGTGGCGATTCAAATCATGGTGTCAGCCTGTCGCCAAGGTGACGCGTAACGGCGGTCGTGACGACCGCCGGCGTCAGATAGGATTTGTTCTATCGCTCGCCTCATCCGGGCAGGCCCCGGTTGGACGCTTACGGGGTAGAAGCGGACATCAGCCAGCCGACAATCTCCGCTGAAACCGTCGAAAATGACCCTTAGCGGTCGTGGGACCTTCTTGCCCGCTTGCATCCGGAGCTTTTCGGAATGATGTTGCTTCTCGCATCTGCGATGCTGTCAACGTGCACGCCGTCGCCAATTGCTCGGGGTGTCCCCGGTCAGCTTTCTGAAGGCGGCGGCGAACGCGGTCTGGGAGGAATAGCCGAGCGCGACTGCGACCGAGATGACCGACGCGTCGGTGTCGCGTAGCATGTTTTTGGCCTCCTCGAGCCGGTGCTGACGCAGCCAGGCATGCGGCGACAGCCCGGTGCTTTTCTTGAAAGCGCGGCAGAAATGGAAGCGCGACAGACCGGCATCCGAGGCGAGCGCGGCGAGAGAGACGTCCGCATCGCTATCCTGGTGCAGGCGTTCGATGGCGCGGCTGAGCACCTTCGGCGAAAGACCACCCATGGTCGGCTGGATCGTGGTTGGCGAGCCGGTGTGCGCAGCCAGGAGACGCGTGGCCAGAAGGCTTGTCAGTTGACACCTGAACAGCGTATCCAGAACCTCATTGCCCTCCGGGACATCTGCCACGGTCAAGAGCAATCGGGATGTAACGGGGTCGGGGTGCGCCGTTCGCTCCAGGAGATTGATTGGTCCGGCGGTGTCGGCTTCTTCGGCCACGCGCTCGAGCGTCGCGGGCGGAAGATAGAACTCAACGACATCAACAGGTTTTGGAATGTCCCATCGGGAGCTTGATCCTTTCGGAATGATTATCACAGCCCCGGGACGGAACGTTCCGGTCGCAACTGATCGTCCCGACCGCCGTTCCATGCGCTGCACCGAGCCGTTGTAAGCCATGATGACGTGGTGGGTCTTGGGCCCGCAGACGTCGTGCACTCGTTTATATTTCCGGTGGGCGATCGCGGCACCGGAGGTATCCAAAGCCATGCGAAATGCCGTGGTCCCGAGCACCCGCGCCATTTCCGCACCGGCGTGAGGGCGCTCGGCATTGGCCGGAGTAACTTGGCACGCCTCAGGCGCAACTGACGCGTCCTCCTGGGAATCGCGCAGGATATGCTTGTTCATGATCGTATCCTCGCATTGGGGAGGCGATGCAGGGCGGGAGAAAAGCCGTGATCCGGAGCGGCCAGATTTGTTGCGTTGATTGTGAAGCTCAGTGCGCGTCGCGTGCCGGGCGGGCCAACCATTTCTCGAACCGGGCTTGTTCCCGAAGGGTGAGAAAATGTGTACTGTTTCGAGCGGAAAAAACCTTGCAGTCGGCCTGAATTGCGATTGAGTTTTCCTTGGCTTCTTGTCCAAGAAGGATCAGAAGTGCAGTTTCTGTTCGAAGATTATTGCCTCGATGCTAACCGGCGCGAGCTCAAGCGAGGCTCCGAGCTCATCCCCATTGGACCGAAGGTGTTCGATCTGCTGCTCTTCCTGGTCCAGAACCGGGAACAGGTCGTGACAAGGGACGATCTTCTGAAGGCGGTGTGGGAAGGACGGATCGTGTCCGAATCCACGCTGACCAGCCACGTCAATGCCGTGCGCAAGGCAATCGGGGATACCGGCAAGGAGCAACGCCTGATCCGGACGGTTTCTCGCAGAGGCCTCCGGTTTGTTGGCAAGATCATCGAGGAAGAAATGCCCGCGCGAGCCTCGGTCACAGACCCGGGTACGGAGCTTGGCGTTCAACATGCAAAGAACATTCAGGAGCCAATCAGGGCCTTTGAGGTCAGTGCGCCGACTGAAACGCGAGAGGCTGCGCCAGTTTTTGCAGCCGAGGCCGAGAGTCCGCCTCCGCTGCCCGACAGGCCTTCTATTGCGGTGCTTCCGTTCCAGAATATGTCCGGCGATGTCGAACAGGAATACTTTGCCGATGGAATGGCCGAGGACATCATCACGGCGCTGTCCCGTTTCAAGGCACCATTTGTCATCGCGCGAAACTCCAGCTTCACCTACAAGGCGCGCGCCGTCGACGTGAAGCAGGTTGGGCGCGAGCTTGGGGTGCGCTACGTGTTGGAAGGGAGCGTTCGCAAGGCGGCAAACCGAGTGCGCATTACGGGACAACTCGTCGATGCCGCTACTGGAGCACATATTTGGGCCGATCGGTTTGATGGCGAACTCGGCGACATCTTCGATTTGCAGGACCAGGTGACTGAGAGCGTTGTCGGGGCGATCGCGCCCGCGGTGGAAAAAGCTGAGATCGAGCGGGCCAAACGCAAGCCGACCGCTAGTCTCGACGCCTATTCCCTCTATTTGCGCGGTCTGGCCCGGCTTCATCAGTTTGGCAACCGGCAAGCGAACGACGAGGCATTGCTTCTGTTCAACCGCGCGATCGAGTTCGACCCGGAATTTGCCACCGCCTACGGTCGTGCAGCCTCTTGCTACCTCATTGCCAGGATCAATGGCTGGATTCCGGACACAGCGAACGCGATTGCCGAAGTGAAGAAGCTCACCCAACGGGCAGTTGAGTTGGGCAAGGATGACGCGATCGCGCTCTCCGCTGGCGGGAATGCGTTAGCGTTTGTTGTTGGGGATCTCGGGGTAGGTGCCGGCTTAGTTGATCGCGCGCTCGCGCTTAATTCCAATTTGGCTGAGGCATGGAATTTCGGCGGCTGGGTAAAGCTCTGGCTCGGCGAGCCGGAATCGGCGATCGAGCGCTTCGCACGTGCCATTCGCCTGAGCCCACTTGATCCGTGGCTGATGGGCATGCGAGCCGGGACCGCGTATGCACATTTCTTTTTGGACCGCTATGACGAAGCGGCATCATGGGCTGCAATGGCATTGCAGTGCAGTCCGGACTATCGACCTGGATTACGTATCACCGCCGCAAGCAACGCAATGGCCGGTCGGCCGGAACAAGCACACAAGGCAGTGGCTCGGCTGCGAGAACTGAGCCCAACGCTGCGCCTTTCCAATCTCAAAGATATGCTTGGCCCTTATCGACGTGCTGAGGACGTCGCGCGATATGAAGAAGGATTGCGGCAAGCAGGGTTGCCCGAATAACCCTCCCGGCCAAGATGCTCGCCCCTGGCATCCTGAGCGCGGCGATGAAGGCTTCCTGCCGCCGCTGTTTTGCCTGACATGTCACATGTCCTCGGCGTTGCCCGAACACCCTGGCCGACGCGTGCCGGCTACTTTGCAAGGGGTTGTTGTCGAGATTTTCGGTTAGGGCGGGACTGGCGCGGTTGTCGTCAAGCTGGCGACGGTCCGTGACGGCGCCTCAGCTGTCCACCTTGAGCGCGGCGATGAAGGCTTCCTGCGGGATGTCGACCTTGCCGAACTGCCGCATCTTCTTCTTGCCTTCCTTCTGCTTCTCCAGAAGTTTGCGTTTGCGCGTGATGTCGCCGCCGTAGCACTTCGCGGTGACGTCCTTGCGCAGCGCGCGGACGGTTTCGCGCGCGATCACTTTGCCGCCGATCGCCGCCTGGATCGGGATCTGGAACATGTGCGGCGGGATCAGCTCCTTCATCTTCTCGACCATGGCGCGGCCGCGGCCTTCGGCGCGGGTGCGATGCACCAGCATCGACAGCGCGTCGACCGGCTCGGCGTTGACGAGGATCTGCATCTTCACCAGATCGGCCGGCTTGTAGTCGGTCAGATGATAGTCGAACGAGGCGTAGCCCTTGGAGACCGACTTCAGGCGATCGTAGAAATCGAACACCACCTCGTTGAGCGGCAGATCGTATTTCACCATCGCGCGGGAGCCGACGTAAGTGAGCTCCTTCTGCGCGCCGCGGCGGTCCTGGCACAGCTTCAGCACGCTGCCGAGATATTCGTCGGGGGTGAGGATCGTCGCCTCGATCCACGGCTCCTCGATCTCGGCGATCTTGACCACGTCGGGCATGTCGACCGGGTTGTGGATCTCGAACTCGGTGCCGTCGGTCAGCTTCATCTTGTAGATCACGCTCGGCGCGGTCGCGATCAGGTTGAGGTCGAACTCGCGCGACAGCCGCTCCTGGATGATCTCCAGATGCAACAGCCCGAGGAAGCCGCAACGGAAGCCGAAGCCGAGCGCGGCCGAGGTTTCCATCTCGAAGGAGAAGCTGGCGTCGTTCAGCCTGAGCTTGCCCATCGCCGCGCGCAGCGTCTCGAAATCGTCGGCATCGACCGGGAACAGGCCGCAGAACACGACCGGGATCGCCGGCTTGAAGCCCGGCAGCATTTCGGTGACCGGCTTCCTGTCGTCGGTGATGGTGTCGCCCACTCTCGTGTCGGCGACTTCCTTGATCGCGGCGGTGATGAAGCCGATCTCACCGGGGCCGAGCTCCTCGACCTGCGTCATCTTCGGCGTGAAGAAGCCGACGCGTTCGATGTCGTAGGCCGCGCCGGTGCCCATCATGCGGATGCGGCTACCCTTCTTCATGGTGCCGTCGACGACGCGGATCAGCACGACGACGCCGAGATAGACGTCGTACCAGCTGTCGACCAAGAGCGCCTTCAGCGTCGCGTCAGGGTCGCCCTTCGGCGGCGGCAGGCGGGAGACGATCGCTTCCAGCACATCGGGAACGCCGAGGCCGGTCTTGGCCGAGATCATCACCGCGTCGGAGGCGTCGATGCCGATCACGTCCTCGATCTGCTGCTTGACCTTCTCGGGCTCGGCTGCGGGCAGATCGACCTTGTTCAGGACCGGCACGATCTCATGACCGGCGTCAAGCGCATGGTAGACGTTGGCGAGCGTCTGCGCCTCGACGCCCTGGCTGGCGTCGACCACCAGCAGGGAACCCTCGCACGCCGCCAGCGACCGCGAGACCTCGTAGGCGAAGTCGACATGGCCGGGCGTGTCCATCAGGTTGAAGATGTAGTCCTTGCCGTCCTTGGCGCGGTAGTTCAGCCGGACGGTCTGCGCCTTGATGGTGATGCCGCGCTCGCGCTCGATATCCATCGAATCGAGCACCTGCTCCTTGCCCGCCATTTCGCGATCCGTCAGGCCGCCCGTCATCTGGATCAGGCGGTCGGCGAGGGTCGATTTGCCATGGTCGATATGGGCGACGATGGAGAAGTTGCGGATGTTCGAAATCGGGGCGGTTGTCATGGGGCGCGGGATAGCATCCGCACCCCCGCGCGGGCAACCATATTGCGGTATTTTGCAGGGGTGTGACGGCGAATCACCGGGGTGTTTCAGTCAGGGCTGCCGCGATCGATTTTCGGGCCTGTTTCTGCTAGGTCTTTCAGCCCGAAACCCTCGCTTCTCCTGATATGCGCCGAACAGCTGGAATCCGAGGATGAACGCGATCGAAGAGGCCAATGTCGCGCGGATCGATCAGGCCGGGAAACGCCGAATGGCTGTGCGATCGGTGGCGTGCGCCCATGTTTTGCTCGCACTGATGCCGCCACTTGCGCATGCCCAAGACAGGCGCGAGCTGCTCGACCGTCTGGTGCGCGCCTATCCCGACGCGCTGTCCGCCCACGACAACACCACGATCACCTGGCGCGACGGCACGGTGATGCCGGTCGATGACGGCGTCGCCGGCAAGCCGTTCGATCAGATGCTGCGCAACGCGTCGATCCTCGATCAGATGCGGTTGTCCTATCCGTCCGGGCCGGCCGCGCCGCCGGCCCCGAATGCCGATCCCGGCCGTTTCCGCAACGAGGCCTTCTTCAAGAAGATGTACGGCGACTGCAATACGGGCGAGGTCAGGCGGAACCTGGTGACGATCATTTGGCTGCCGGGATCCTGGGGCAAGCCGGTTCAGGTCACGCGGGTCAATGGCGTGGCCGAGCGTCTCAAGCAGGTCTCGGCCGAGATCGACGCGCTCGGTCCGGCGCTGCGCGCCGCCGCCTTTCCGATCGCGGGTGTGCTGTCGTGTCGCGCCGTCGCCGATACCGGTCGGATGAGCATGCATGGCTACGCCGCCGCGATCGACCTCAACCTGAAAGTTTCGGATTACTGGCTGTGGGCGGGCAAGGGCAGCACAATCGCCTACAAAAACCGTATGCCGCAGCAGATCGTCGACATTTTCGAGCGCCACGGATTCATCTGGGGCGGCAAATGGTATCACTACGATACCATGCATTTCGAGTACCGGCCGGAGCTTCTCGGAAAGTGAATCGGCCGGTTTGAGGCGTTCTCACGCCAAGCTGATTTCACTCGCCACAAAAACGCGCTAAAGCGCGCTGAACTGCTGGTGAGCATTCACTCATCGTCCTTCCGCTTCCATTCGGCATGTCCCTTCGGAAAACCACCTTCCAGTTTTCCGGGTCATGCCTCAGGCACAGGCCATGTCGACCGTCTCCACCCTCCCTGCCGCCCGGCGCACCAGCCGCAAGCTGACGATCCGGCGCATCGCCGCATGGGTTGCCTCGCGCGCAACCAGTCCCGGGACCGGCCTGTGGCTCGTGATCGGCTTCGCGCTGGTCCACGCGATCCTGTGGACGCTGATCCTGATCAGGCTCAAGGCCGCGCAGGACGTCCATATGGATGTCGCGGAAGCCTATGCCTGGGGCCAGCGGTTCCTGCTCGGCTATGGCAAGCATCCGCCGCTGTCGGGCTGGATCGCCGGGGTCTGGTTCAGGATATTCCCTGTCACCAACTGGTCGACCTACGCGCTCGCGATGGCAACCGTCAGCTTCGCGCTGGTGGTGTGCTGGCTGATTGCGCTGCGGGTCGTCGATCGCCGCCGTGCGTTCTTCATGGTGGTGATGCTCGCGCTCTACCCGATCTTCAATTTCAAGGGCTTCAAGTACAACGCCGACCTCGCGCAGCTGGTGCCGCTGCCGCTCCTGGTGCTGGCCTATCTGAACGCGTTCGAGAAGCGGACCGTGAAATCAGGCCTCTGGCTCGGCTTTGCCGCCATGCTGGCGCTGATGACCAAGTACTGGGTGGTAACGATGATCGGCGCCATCGGGCTTGCTGCGCTGATCCATCCGCAGCGGATGCAATTCCTGCGCTCGCCGGCGCCATGGGTTGCGATCGGCACGATGGTCGTGGCGATGATTCCGCATCTGGTGTGGCTGGAGGAGGTGAACTTCCTGCCGTTCACCTATGCCGGCGATGTCTACGCGCTGTCGAGCCGCGCACTCAACGTCCAGCTCGTGATCGGCTACATCGTGCACAATGTCGGGCTGCTCGCGATTCCCGTCGTGCTGGGGCTCGTGGCGCTGCTGCTCGGGTCGGTGCCGTGGCGGCCGTCGGACGTGCTGGCGCGGATCTGGTCGCGCGGACCCAATCCGGGCGTCAATCGTCCGCAGGCGCTCAACGTCTGGATCATCCAGTCGATCGTCGCGATCGGACCGCCGCTCGGCGCGTTGGCTTTCGAGGTCTATATCAAGACTGATTGGGGCATCCCGCTGTTCTTCCTGGTGCCGCTTGCGCTGGTTGCGATCCCCTCGCTTCGTATCCCGCGCATGGCGCTGTTCTCGATATCCGCCGTCTGGTTCGTGGCCACGGTTGCCACGCTGATCGCTGCGCCCAGCATCGCCACGCAGGAGATGGCGTCCAGCCACAATGGCGCTTCGACCTATGCCGCGCGCTCCGAACTCGCCCGCGAGCTCACCGAGACCTGGCAGGCCAAATTCCATTCGCGCTGGGCCGTGGTCGTCGCACGTTCCGACATCGGCGAGCCGATGACGTTCTACAGCCCCGATCATCCGGCATCGCTGGTGCCGGGCGAGGCGTGGTCGTCGGGGCTGACATCGCTTGACGAGGCCAAGCGCCTTGGCTTCATCGGCGTCTGCGACACCACCGATCCGGTGTTCCTGAAGCCTTGCGAGGCATGGATGGCGGAGAATGCCAGGGATGCCGAGCCGCTGGTGATGACCACCATGCGGTTCTTCAACGGCCATCCCGGCCCATCGACAGTCTGGAAAGTTTATCTGGTGCCGCCCGCGAAGTAGCGCCTCGTTACGCGAGGCTGCACTTAGGTGCCTTCCTCGTTGAACTTGCTGGCGACGAGTTCGGCGATGGCGTCCAGCGCCTGCTGCGCCTCCTCGCCCTTTGCCGAGACCACGACCGTGGTGCCGGGCCCGGCGGCGAGCATCATCAATCCCATGATCGAGGTGCCGCCGACGGTCTCGCCGCCGCGCGTGACCCAGATCTCGGCGTTGAAGCGCTCGACCATCTGGACGAATTTCGCCGATGCCCGCGCATGCAGGCCGCGCTTGTTGACGATCAAGAGCTCACGGGAGATGGCGCCCGCCGGCACGCCCGCGCCGACCTGGTTTTCGCCCGGGGCCTCGCCGCTCATTTGCCTGCGAGAACGCGGCTGGCGATCGTGACGTACTTGCGGCCGGCTTCCTGGGCCATCGCGATCGCGTCGGGCAGCGAACGCTCCTCGCGAACCTTGGCGAGCTTGACCAGCATGGGAAGATTGATGCCCGCGAGCACTTCCACCTTCGGGCGGCTCATGCAGGAGATCGCCAGGTTCGACGGCGTGCCGCCAAACATGTCGGTGAGGATCGCAACGCCGTCGCCGCTATCGACGCGGTTCACCGCCTCGATGATATCGCTTCGACAGAGATCGGAATCATCCTCGGCGCCGATCGTAATTGCTTCAATTTGTTTCTGCGGACCCATGACGTGTTCGAGCGCGGCTCGGAACTCGTCGGCAAGGCGCCCATGGGTCACCAGCACTAGACCAATCATCGGAAACTCCTCGCGGGCGCCCTTTGGTGCACCGCACGAACGCGCCACTTTGACCATCCAGAGGCCCTGCGCAAGAGGGCATCTTGGCTAGTCTCCCTGTTCCTGGCGGTAGAGAGGGGAGGCTGCGCCGGTAAAATCCGACGCGATAGTGGATGTGATATGGTTACCAATTCCCTTCTCACAATTGGCCGCAAGATTACGGGAACATGAACTTTCAGGTTGTCGTCAGCGCAGCGACAACCAGCGGCAGGGGTTGGAAGCCGGCCGGTACGGAAATTCGCGGTATTGAAACACCATTAAGGCGAGTCTTAAGCGCCTCCGGCGGCGGCAGCCGCGCGGCGTCGTCGGCCGCGAGGTCGACGACCAGCCCCACCACGGCCTCATTTGCGAACGGGCAATGGCGGATTCCGAGGCCTCGGATCTCGATCAGACCGGCCAATTGCTGTGCCGGGCGAACCCACAATTGTTCGCCAGCTGTGTCGAGATAGACACGGTCATCCCCCACCAAAATGGCCGGCGGGAGCACTCCGGTGCGCCCGGCGAGAATCAGCTCGAAGGCCAGACGCGACTTGCCGGCACCCGACGGGCCGCGGATCAGCACCGCACGCTCGCCGACCAGAACGGCGGATGCGTGCACGCTTGAATTGTCTCTCATAGTGACGGCAGCCTGACCACGAAGCGCGCGCCGGCAACTGTTGGCTTGCCATCCTCGCCGGCCGGGCCAAGGCGGTTCTCAGCCCAGATGCGCCCGCCATGCGCTTCGATGATCTGCTTGGAGATCGAAAGCCCGAGGCCGGAGTTCTGGCCAAATCCCTGATGCGGCCGGTCGGTGTAGAAGCGCTCGAAGATCCGCTCCAGCGCGTCCTCGCCGATGCCGGGCCCGTCATCGTCGACGATGATCTCGACCTCGCCGCGGGTGCGGCGGCAGACGATGCGTACCTTGTCGCCCGGCTTGGAGAAGGATTGCGCGTTCGACAGCAGGTTGGAGATCACCTGGCCGAGCCGGGAATCATGGCCGGGCACGGAGAGCGTGTCGGTCGATCCGCGGCCCTCGAAGCGGGCTTCGACGGCGACGTCGTGGCCGAGCCGGGTCTCGTTGGCGACGCTGGTCAGCGTCGTCAGCAGCCGCCGCAGATCGACAGGCGCCATATCCTGACGCTGCAGCTCGGCATCGAGCCGGCTCGCGTCGGAGATGTCGGAGATCAGGCGGTCGAGCCGCCTGACGTCATGCTCGATCACGGCGAGCAGCCGCGCGCGGCTGTTCTCGTTGCGCGCCAAAGGCAGCGTCTCGACCGCGGAGCGCAGCGAGGTCAGCGGGTTCTTCAGCTCATGGGCGACATCGGCGGCGAACATCTCGATCGCCTCGATGCGGCTATAGAGCGCGTTGGTCATGTCGCGCAGCGCGCCGGAGAGATGGCCGATCTCGTCGCGGCGCCCGGTGAAGTCGGGAATCTCGACGCGGGTCTGGATGCGGTTACGGACGCGCTCCGCGCTTTCGGCGAGCCGCCGCACCGGGCCTGCGATCGTGCTCGCCAGCAACAGCGACAGCATGATCATGACCGCGGATGCGACGCCGCCGATCTTGAGGATCGCGAGGCGCTCGGACATCACCAGCTGGTCGATGTCGTCGCCCTGTGTGGTCAGCATCAATGCGCCGCGCACCGCGCGGAAATGCTGCACCGGAACGGCAACCGACACGATGATCGCGCCGCGCTCGGTGACGCGCACCGCGCTGCCCTTCATGCCATCGAGCGATTGCGCCACTTCGGAATAACCCTTGCCGCCCTCGGGGCCGAGCTCGCGGTAGATCGGCAGGTCGCCGCGGTTGAGCCAGGTCTTGATGGTGGCCTTGCTCTTCTCATACAGCGACGGCTTCTCCGACGGCGGCGGCAGCTCCATGCGCAGCACGTCGCCGCGCGCGAACAGATTGCGGCTGTCGAGGATCAGGCCGCCATCGCGGTCGAAGATGCGGGCCCGCGTCTTGGTCGGCGCGATCAGGCGGCGCAGGATCGGCGCAAGACGCTCCGGATTGATCGAGAAGTCCGCCGATTCGTCCGGTTGGCCAAAACTCTCGCCGGGCTTCAGGTCGAGCAGCCGGTCGGGATCGATGGTGACGGTATTGCCTTCGACGGTCGCGGAGGCGGCGATCGCCTCCGAGATGATCTCGGCATAGACCAAGAGGCTCTGTGTGCGTGCTTCGATCAGGCCGGCGCGAAATTGCGAGAGATAGAGGATGCTAGCGACCAGCGCGACGAGGCCGGCGAGGTTGAGCGAGACGATGCGGCGTGTCAGGCTCGAGAACGACAGCGCGAAGAAGAACTGACCGGCGCGACGCAGCCAACCGAGCGGCCGGCGCCAGCCCTTGTCCTGCGCCAAGTCCTGCGCAACGTCGTCGGCCACGGCCTCGTGATCGAGGACCTGTGATGCGTCCTCGGTGTTCAGTCCCTGCTCGAGCTGCGTTCGATCAAGCACTGGCAAAGCTGCCGGTTGGTATGGATGTCGTCCCGCGAAGCATTTGGTGGCCCGAGCTTACCCCAGCCGTGCGGAGCCTGTCAGGTAACAAGCCGCCCGGGAAGTGCAGATCAGGCTTCCTTGAAGCGATAGCCCACGCCGTACAGCGTCTCGATCATCTCGAAGTCGTCGTCGACCACCTTGAACTTCTTGCGCAGCCGCTTGATGTGGCTGTCGATGGTGCGGTCGTCGACATAGACCTGGTCGTCATAGGCCGCGTCCATCAGCGCGTTGCGGCTCTTCACAACGCCGGGGCGGGTGGCGAGCGCCTGCAGGATCAGGAATTCGGTCACAGTGAGCGTCACCGGCTCGTTCTTCCAGGTGCAGGTGTGGCGCTCCGGATCCATCCGCAGCAGGCCGCGGTCGAGCGCGCGGGCGTCCGGCTCCTTCGGCGCGGCGGTCGGATCCTTCGGCTGGCCGCGGCGGAGCACGGCCTTGACGCGTTCGACCAGCAGGCGCTGCGAGAACGGCTTGCGGATGAAATCGTCGGCGCCCATCTTCAGGCCGAACAATTCGTCGATCTCTTCATCCTTCGAGGTGAGGAAGATCACCGGCAGGTCGGACTTCTGGCGCAGCCGGCGCAGCGTTTCCATGCCGTCCATGCGCGGCATCTTGATATCGAGGATCGCCAGATCGGGCGGCGACGTGCGAAACCCATCCAGCGCCGACGCACCGTCCGTGTAGGTCATGATGCGATAGCCTTCGGCTTCGAGCGCGATCGAGACCGAAGTAAGAATGTTGCGGTCGTCGTCGACCAGGGCGATTGTGGGCATGTGCTGCTTTCACAATTTGAGAGTGGCTTAAGCGGCGGGCACTCTGGCGACGCGCCGTGGAAATGGGCTTCGAACGCGGTCAACGAGCAATGCAAGCTGGGCTGAAGTGTGACCGAGTTCCGCAAAAACGCTGCGACCCAAGCGATGGACCCCATATAGCACCCTTAGACCCTGAGAAAAGGCCCTTTTTTCATGCGGAACCGGCTCGATTCGCCCATAAAATGACCCGATAGGCCCATGCAACCGACCGCCGACTTCGACCCCGCCCGTCTTGCCCGCTCGCTGCTGCGCCGCAGCCGCCAGGGCGCGCTCGCCACGCTGATGACCGGTACCCGCGATCCCTATTGCTCGCTGATCAATCTGGCCAGCCATCCCGACGGCTCGCCGATCCTGCTGATTTCGCGGCTGGCGCTACACACCAAGAACATCCTGGCCGACGGCAGGGTGTCGCTTATGCTGGACGAGCGCGCCGAGGGCGACCCGCTGGAGGGAGCCCGGATCATGCTCGGGGGGAAGGCCGAGGAGGTCGCGGAGTCTGAGCGGGAGCTCGTCAGCCGCCGCTATCTCGGCGCCCACCCTTCGGCGGAAGCCTTTGTAGAATTTAAGGATTTTTCGTTCTTCCGGATACAGCCGAGCGGCGCCCATCTGGTGGCCGGGTTCGGCCGTATCGTCGACCTCAAGCCAGCGCAGTTCCTGACCGATCTCGGCGGGGCCGAAGCGCTGCTGGAGGCTGAGCCCGGTGCGGTGGCGCATATGAACGAGGATCACCGCGAGGCCATGAACCTCTACGCCACGCGGCTGCTCGGCGCGGAAAGTGCCGACTGGCTCTGCACCGGCTGCGACCCGGAGGGTATGGACATGCAGGCCGACCGCAACACGCTGCGGCTCGATTTCCCCGAGCGGGTCACCAACGGCACCGAGCTGCGCAAGATGCTCGTGCGGCTCGCCGGCGAGGCGCGCGCCAAGCAGTAGTGCTACGGGAATCTCGGAGCTCACCTTGAACGGCGGCCGTCGTTGCCGCGACCCATGGCGGCAGCACAAAGGATCGCGGCGCAGCGAGGCATGATGTCGCATGGCTCCCGCTCCTTGCGCGATCGTCGCCGTGCCGGGAACGAGGCCCATGAAGTCAGGCAATCATCTGGTCGTCGCGCTTGGACTTGCGCTGGCCGCGAGTGGCAGCCTGTCCGCGCCGTCGTTCGCGGAGCAGGGTAGCGTCGCGGCGCTCAGCGCGAAGATCAACGCGCTCAGCCGCGCCGGCAAATATGCCGAAGCGCTGCCGCTGGCGCAGGGCCAGCTCGACAGCCTCGAAAAGAAGTACGGGTCCGATAATCGCGATGTCGCGGCGGCGCTGAACAATCTCGCCCAGATCTACGGCGCGCAGGGCCGCGACGCCGAGGCAGAGCCGCTGTTGAAGCGCGCCATCGCGATCCTCGACAAGGTGTCGGGTTTGAATTCCGCCGACGCTGCGCCTGAATTGAACAACCTTGCCGCGCTCTATCAGCGGCAGGAGCGCTATGCCGATGCCGAGCCGTTGTTCAAGCGGGCACTGGCGATCCGCGAGAAGGCGCTGGGTCGAAACCATCCCGATCTCGGGCAGTCGCTCAACAATCTGGCGACGCTGTACGAGAAGCTCGGTCGCCACGGGGAATCCGAGCCGCTGTTCAAGCGCGCGCTCGCGATCTACGAGAAGGCGGCCGGCCCCGAGCATCCCGCGGTCGCGACCCTGCTCAACAATATCGGCCAGGTCGAGAAGGTGCAGGGGCGCTATGCGGAGGCCGAACCGCTGATCAGGCGGTCGCTTGCGATCCGCGAGAAAGTGCTCGGGCGCGAGCATCCCGATGTGGCGCGGTCGCTCAACAATCTCGCCGATCTCTATGAGCGGCAGCGCCGTTATGCCGATGCCGAGCCGCTCTATCAGCGCGCAGTCGCGATCCGGCAAGGCGCGCTCGGACCCGATCATCCCGATCTTGCGACATCGCTCAACAACCTCGCCGGGCTCTACCAGGCCGAAGGCCGCAGCGCGGACGCGCTGCCGATCGTCGAGACCACGATTTCGAATGGCCGGGCGCAGCTCCGCGTGGCGCTGCCGGTCTTGCTCGCCGCGCAGCGCCAGCAATTGCTGACCGGCGACAGGGCGCTCGACGCTGCGCTGAATGTGGTCCAGCGCGCCACGCAATCATCGGCGGCGTCGGCCGTGAACAAGCTTGCGGTGCGGCTTGCCGCCGGCACCGACCGTCTCGCGCAACTGGTGCGCCGCGACCAGGACCTCGCGGCGGAAGCCGAGGCGCTGGACAAGGCGCTGCTCTCGGCGTGTCGAAGGACCGGGCCAAGCGCGACGCTGCGGCCGAAGCACGCAGCCGCGCGCGGCTTGCCGCGATCGCGACCGAGCGCGCCGGCCTGCAAAAGACCTTTGCGACCGAGTTCCCCGACTATGCCGCGTTGTCGAATCCCTTGCCGATGACCGCACGGGAGATCCAGGCGCTGCTCTTGCCCGACGAGGCGATGGTGCTGTTCGCGGTCGCTGACAAGGAAAGCTTCGTCTTCGCGCTGACCCGCGACGCGGTCGACTGGAAGCAGGTCTCCCTTGGCGGCGATGCGCTGTCTGCCAAGGTTGCCGCATTTCGTCGCGGGCTCGATATCGGCAAGGCGAGCGATGCCAGCGACAAGGCCGGCCTGTTCGATCTCGCACTGGCCAATGAGCTCTACGCGGCGCTGCTCGGCCCGGTCGATGCGCTGGTCAGGGACAAGCGCAGCCTGCTGGTCGCGCCTGTAGGAGCGTTGACAGCGCTACCATTCCATTTGCTGGTCACCGAGCCGCCGCCTTCAGCGATTCCCGAAACATTTGCCGGCTATCGCGACGCGGCATGGCTGTTGAAGCGGCAGGCGGTATCGGTGTTGCCTGCGGCTTCCAGCCTGAAGGCGTCGCGCGCCTTCGCGCGCAAGGAGCAAAGCACAAAGCCGCTGACCGGCTTTGGCGATCCGCTGTTCAATCCGTCGCGCGAGGGCTCGGGCGCCGGCCGCACCGCGGTCAAGCAGGCCTCGCGCGCGCTGGTGACGTCGGCCTACACCGATTTCTGGCAGGGCGCCGGCGTCGATCGTGCGCGGCTTGCCGCCGCGCTGCCGCAACTGCCTGACACCGCCGACGAATTGAATGCGGTCGCAAAGGACCTCGGCGCTGAAGCCTCCGACATCCATCTCGGTGCTGACGCGAGCGAGACCACGTTGAAGCGCGCGCCACTGACTGATTACGCAATCATCTATTTCGCAACGCATGGCCTTGTCGCAGGCGATGTGAAGGGTGTTGCGGAACCTTCGCTCGTGTTGAGCATTCCTAATCAGCCGTCAGACCTGGACGACGGACTGCTCACCTCAAGCGAGGTCGCGCAGCTCAAGCTCAACGCCGATTGGGTGGTGCTATCTGCGTGCAACACGATCGCCGGCGACAAGCCCGGTGCCGAAGCCCTGTCAGGGTTGGCGCGCTCGTTCTTCTACGCGGGCGCGCGAGCACTGCTGGTGTCGCACTGGTCGGTGGATTCGGAGGCCGCAACGCGGCTGACCATTTCGACCTTCGATCGCCTGAAGGCCGACCCCAGACTGGGACGCGCCGAGGCGTTGCGCCAGGCGATGCTCGCCTATCTCAACGACACATCCTCGGCGCGAAATGCATACCCGGCATTCTGGGCGCCGTTCGCCCTGATCGGCGAAGGCGCGGCCCGCTAGCTGGCACCTTTTGTGCATCGCAACGCCTTGTGCGCAGCGAGAAAGGCAGTGGAACGCCGCCCGACGGCTGTGAAAACAAAGCGAAAGCGAAAGCAAAACGAAAGGGTCCCGCGCTGCGGTATTTGCGCCAGATGATGTGCCCGCCTTGGAATCAACCAAAAGCCGTTCGACTGGCTTGGCAAGCCCGGCGATCCCCACTATTAGGTCGCCGGACCGGGGCCGAGAGGCTATATTCTGATGACGGTCACCGCGGCGGGGCGCGATTAGCGACATTCGCGCGAACAAGGATACGCGGGTTCGAGGAGGTACTTCGTGCAAGAGACGGGCGTGCATAACGGTGCCTTCGGCGCCGACAAATTCGGCTTAAAGAATCTCAAGGGCGTGCATTGGAACTATGGTGCGCCTCAGCTTTACGAGCATTCGTTGCGCAATGGCGAAGCGGTGCTCTCGGCCGACGGCGCGCTTTGCGCGGATACCGGTGAGTTCACCGGCCGCAGCCCGAAGGACAAGTTCACGGTCCGCGATGGCCTGACCGACAAGAGCATGTGGTGGGCTGGCAACCAGTCGATCACGTCGGAGCAGTTCGCGGCGCTCTATGCCGACTTCCTCAAGCATGCCGAAGGCATGACGCTGTTCGCGCAGGATCTCTATGGCGGTGCCGATCCGACGCATCGCATCAAGACCCGCGTCTTCACCGAGCTCGCCTGGCATTCGCTGTTCATCCGCACGCTGCTGATTCGCCCCGAGGCGTCGGAGCTCGCGAGCTTCGTGCCGGAACTCACGATCATCGATCTGCCGAGCTTCCGCGCCGATCCGAAACGTCACGGCTGCAAGTCGGAGAACGTCGTCGCGATCGATTTCGCCCGCAAGATCGTCCTGATCGGCGGGTCTTATTATGCCGGCGAAATGAAGAAGAGCGTGTTCACCACGCTGAACTTCTACCTGCCCGAGAAGGGCGTGATGCCGATGCACTGCTCGGCCAATGTCGGCCCCGACGGCGACACCGCGATCTTCTTCGGCCTGTCCGGCACCGGCAAGACCACGCTCTCGGCCGATCCCAAGCGCACGCTGATCGGCGATGACGAGCATGGCTGGAGCGCCGACGGCATCTTCAATTTCGAAGGCGGCTGCTACGCCAAGTGCATCAAGCTCTCCGCCGAGGCCGAGCCCGAGATCTACGCCGCCAGCAAGCGCTTCGGCGCGGTGCTGGAAAACGTCGTGCTCGGCGCCAACGACCGCGTGCCCGATTTCGACGACGGCTCGAAGACCGAGAACACCCGCTCGGCCTATCCGCTCGATTTCATCCCGAACGCCTCGCGCACCGGCTGCGCGCCGCATCCCAAGAATGTGGTGATGCTCGCCGCCGACGCCTTCGGCGTGATGCCGCCGATCGCCAAGCTGACGCCGGCGCAGGCGATGTATCACTTCCTGTCCGGCTACACCGCGAAGGTCGCCGGCACCGAGCGCGGGCTCGGCAACGAGCCGCAGCCGGAGTTCTCGACCTGCTTCGGCTCGCCGTTCCTGCCGCGTGATCCGTCGGTCTACGGCAATCTGCTGCGCGAGCTGATCGCCAAGCACAATGTCGATTGCTGGCTGGTCAACACCGGCTGGACCGGCGGCAAGTACGGCACCGGCCGCCGCATGCCGATCAAGGTGACGCGTGCGCTGCTCACCGCGGCGCTGAACGGCAGCTTGCGCAATGCCGACTTCCGCACCGACAAGTATTTCGGCTTCGCGGTGCCGACCTCGCTGCCGGGCGTCGAGCCGCACATCCTCGATCCGATCAAGACCTGGGCCGACAAGATCGAGTTCGACAAGACCGCGCGTGCGCTGGTCGGCATGTTCCAGAAGAACTTTGCCAAGTTCGAAGCGCAGGTCGATGCCGAAGTCCGCGCCGCCGCGCCGGAAGTGAAGCTCGCGGCGGAGTAATTCGCGCGCTGATACGTGATTTGAAAAGGCGGCCCTCGTGGCCGCCTTTTCTGTTTCAATTTCTCTATCGCCGCGCGGTGCTAACTCAATCCGTCACCCTGAGGAGCCGCGAAGCGGCGTCTCGAAGGGTCGACGGCCACCAGCCGGGCCGTGCATCCTTCGAGACGCGCCTGCGGCGCTCCTCAGGATGACGGGACCTGGTTCACGGGCTACTCGCCCATCTCCGGCAGCACTGCGTTGCTCGGCGTCTGGCGGTCGGTGATCTGCAGGCCGAACAGGCTGCCGATCAATTCGACCGCGACGCGCGCGGTGCGGCCGCGCTCGTCGAGGAAGGGATTGAGCTCGACGATATCGAGCGAACGCACCAGCCCGGAATCGTGCAGCAGCTCCATAATGAGGTGCGCTTCCCGATAAGTCGCGCCACCCGGCACAGTGGTGCCGACGCCGGGCGCCACCGCCGGGTCGAGGAAGTCGACGTCGAACGAGACATGCAGCACGCCATTCTTGGCCCTGACGCGCTCGATGAGGCGGCGGGTCAGCACGGCGACGCCGAACTCGTCGATCTGGCGCATGTCTGATATCGAGACGTTGCGTTGCCGCAGCAGCTTGCGCTCCAGCGGGTCGACCGAGCGGGTGCCGATCAGGTCGAGCTGATCGGGCGGGATCGAGGCGCGCGGCAGCCCGCCGAGCAGGTCGTCGAGGCCAGGCTCGCCGCACAGGAAGGCCGCGGACATGCCGTGCATGTTGCCGGTGATGGTGGTGGCCGGCGTGTTGTAGTCGGCATGCGCATCGACCCACAGCGCGAACAGCGGCCGGCCCTTCTCCTGCCAGTAGCGCGCGACGCCGTTGATCGATCCCATCGACAGCGAGTGATCGCCGCCCATGAAAATCGGAATCGCGCCGGAATGCGCCAGCCAGTAGGCGCGCTCGGAGAGCGTGCGGGTCCAGGTCTTCACCTCGTCGTAGAATCTGGTGTTCGCCGGCACCGGGCCGTCGGCGACCACGGCCGGGATCGCCAGGTTGCCGTGGTCGTCAACTTGGAAGTCGAGCTGCTCGAGCAGGCGAGCGATGCCTGCGGTGCGCAGCGCGTCCGGTCCCATCAGCGGGCCGGCCTGCGATGCGCCGATCTCGATGGGAACGCCGAGCAGGGCGATGCGTGATGGTTTGGAGTTGTCGGCTTCGGACATGCGGCGGTGCTCCCAAAGGCGTGGAACAGAAGCGACGCGCCAATGTTCCCTCAACCCCTGAAATAGGCAATCCGGTCACAACAGGCCAATGTGGATATGTGCGCTTCGCCTCGGTTTGACGCGTTTTCTTCACGCGAACCGGTGCCCACTTCGCTTGAAAACGCTATGCCTTGAAGTAGGCGATCTGCGTCGTGGTCGCGAGCAGGCGGCCGGAGGGCGACCACAATTCGCCGTGCTGGTCGCCATAGCTCTTGTGGAAGGTCTTGGCGTCGGCCGTGGCGAGCACGCGGGTGGTGTCCTCTGCGTCCAGGTCCGCCGCGTCGGCGTGGAAATAGGTCGTCAGCGACACCGTGCCGAACGGCACCAGCTCGTGCCGCGCGTGGAAGACGCGGCCGAAGAAGGCGTCCGACATCGACATCAGCGACAGCGCATCGAGCTTGCGCGGCACGCGGTCGGCAATCCACATCTTGGAATAGGCGCTCGACGGTTCCTTCGCGGCGCTGCCGCTGAACTTCGGTTCGCCCTCGGCAAAGCGAAAATCGTACTGGTTGGCCCAGGTCATTGCGAGCTTCGGATAGGACCGCAGCTGCTCGAACGGCACCGCGCCCGGAAAGTCGGCCGGCTGATGCGACCACGAGGGCCGGCGCTCGGCGAACACCGCGGTCGCCAGCGTCGCGACCTCGCCGCCGCCCTGCGTCATCTCGACCGACCAGTGCTGGCTCGAACGGTTGGCCTTGACCAGGCGGACATCGAGATCGAACGCGCCCTCGGCGACCGGCGCGCAGTAATTGACCGTCAGTGCCAACGGATCGCCCGCGCGCTGCGGATGCTGCATCAGCGCCCGCAGGATGGTCGCCGCCGTACAGCCGCCAAACGGGCCGACGAACGCCCAGTAATCCGGGCTGGTCCGTCCCTGCCAGCGGCTGTCGCCGGCGGTCACGGCGGTGGCTTCATCGAAACGGTGCGGGGTCTTGGTGAGCATGCTCTTTGGTTCCGTCATTGCGAGCGAAGCGAAGCAATCCAAAGCCGCAAAGCAAGTCTGGATTGCTTCGTCGCTTCGCTCCTCGCAATGACGCTCTCATCTGGACAAGCACTACCCCGGCTGCCGCGCGTAATTCAATGACGTCGGGCGTAATCGATTTCCGCGTCGCGGGATTAGCCCTTCGCCTCGCGCTGAACGCCGAGCTGCGGCGAGGCGGTCGGATGCACCGGCACGTGCCAGATGTCCTCGGCATATTCGCGGATGGTGCGGTCGGAGGAGAACCACGCCATGCGTGCCACGTTGAGGATTGAGGCGCGGGTCCAGGCGGAAGGCACGCGCCAGCGCGCGTCGATGCCGCGTTGCGCGTCGTAGTAGGAATCGAAATCGGCCGAGACCATGTAGTGGTCGAGATAGCGCAACGCGTGTCCGATCGAGGCGAAGCGGGCGGGATCGCCGGGCGAGAACTCGCCGCTCTCGATGGCGCGGATCGCGCGCTCGAGCCGCGGTGAGTTGCGGATCGCGTCGCTGGCGTCCAATCCCTGCTTGCGGCGGACCATGACATCACCGGCCTCGAGGCCGAAGATCGCGATGTTTTCCTCGCCGACATTGTCGCGGATCTCGATATTGGCGCCGTCGAGCGTGCCGATGGTCAGCGCGCCGTTCAGCGCGAGCTTCATGTTGCCGGTGCCCGAGGCCTCCATGCCGGCGGTCGAGATCTGCTCGGAGAGATCGGCGGCCGGGATGATCACCTCGGCAAGGCTGACATTGTAGTCGGCGAGGAAGACGACCTTTAGCTTGCCGCCGAGCGATGCATCGTTGTTGACGATTTCGGCGACGTCGCTGATCAGCTTGATGATCAGCTTGGCGTAGCGGTAGCTCGCCGCCGCCTTGCCCGCGAAGATTTTTACGCGCGGCACCCAGTCGCGTTGCGGCTCGTCCTTCATCGCGTGGTACAGCGCGATGGTCTCCAGGATGTTGAGCAGCTGCCGCTTGTATTCGTGGATGCGCTTGATCTGCACGTCGAACAGCGCCGACGGGTCGACCTTGATGCTGTTGCGCTCGCCGATCAGCCGCGCCAGCGCCAGCTTGTTGTGGTGCTTGACGTCGCGGAAGCGCTTCTGGAATTCGAGGTCGCTCGAATGGGTCTCCAGCCGTTCGAGCAGCGAGAAGTCGTCGAGTACGGCCTCGCCGCAGGTCTCGCGCAGCAGCGCGGTCAGCCGCGGATTGGCCAGCATCAGCCAGCGGCGGAAGGTGATGCCGTTGGTCTTGTTGGTGATGCGTGACGGATAGAGATGATGGAGGTCGTGGAACACGGTCTCCTTCATCAGATCGGAATGCATCGCCGAGACGCCGTTGATGCGGTGCGAGCCGACGAAAGCAAGTTGGCCCATGCGCACGCGGCGGCCGCTCCGCTCGTCGATCAGCGACACCGAGGCGCGATATTCGATATCGCCGGGGAAGCGCTCCTCGGCGAGCGCGAGATGCGCCACGTTGATGCGGTAGATGATCTCGAGATGGCGCGGCAACAGCCGCTCGAACAATTCGACCGGCCAGGTCTCGAGCGCCTCCGGCAGCAGCGTGTGATTGGTGTAGGACAGGGTCGCGACCGTGATTTTCCAGGCCTCGTCCCAGCGGAAATTGTGCAGGTCGACCAGGATGCGCATCAGCTCGGTGACCGCAAGACTCGGATGGGTGTCGTTGAGCTGCACGGCGGCCTTCTGCGCGAGGCTGCGCAGACCGCCATCGGAGGCGAGCTGGCGTTTCACCAGATCCTGCAGCGACGCCGAGACGAAGAAATATTCCTGGCGCAGCCGCAGCTCGCGGCCCGCCGCGCTCTCGTCGTTCGGATAAAGGAATTTGCAGATCGCTTCCGCACGCGCCTGCTCGGCGCTGGCCGAGACGTAGTCGCCGCTGTTGAAGACGTCGAGCTGGAGCGGATCGGGCGCATGCGCCGACCACAGCCGAAGTGCGTTGACGTGCTGGCCGCGCCAGCCGACGATCGGCGTGTCGTAGGCCATTGCCTCGACGGTTTCCGCCGGGTGCCAGGTGGCGCGGTCCCGGCCGCGCTCGTCGACATGCTCGACATGGCCGCCGAAGTGGACGTTGTAGACCACCTCGGGCCGCTGGAATTCCCAGGGGTTGCCGAAGGCGAGCCACTCATCGGGATATTCCTGCTGCCAGCCCTGGTTCATGATCTGGCGGAACAGCCCGAAATCGTAACGGATGCCGTAGCCGGTGGCAGGGATCGCCAGCGTCGCCATGCTCTCCATGAAGCAGGCCGCCAGCCGTCCGAGGCCGCCATTGCCGAGCGCGGCGTCCGGCTCGCATTTGCGCAGCTCTGAGAGATCGACGCCGAGGTCGCCGAGCGCAGCCGCGAACACCGGCAGCAGCCCCATATTGTTGAGCGCGTCGGTGAACAGCCGGCCGATCAGGAACTCGAGCGAGAGATAATAGACGCGCTTGGCGCCGGCGTCGTAGCTCTGCTTCTCGGCCGTCAGCCAGTGGTGCACGATGCGGTCGCGCAGCGCCAGCGTCGCGGCCTTGTACCAGTCGCGCCCGGTCGCAACGGTGGCGTCCTTGCCGATCGCAAGCCGGAGCTTGGCCAGGATCGCGCCCTTGATCTCGGTCAGTGCCAGCTCATCGATCGGCTGGTTCAGTGCCGGGTAGTTTGTTTGTTCCTGCAACGCCCAATCCCTGCCGTTCAGATTTCCGGATCATGATGCGATCATATTGTCCGGATCATGCCCCAAGGCGATGATACGCGTGTTGCATGGCAATCAAAACCGCCCGAAACGTTGCCGTGCACAGCGCTGCCGACATTTTATGCAAGGACCGGGCCGATTTAGGGGCCTTCGGAACCGTCGTTGCCGGTGCTACGATCGACCGTGAAAGCCTAAATCTTGCGGCAATTTGGCGGAGGATGCGTGATGAGACTCGTGATCGAGATCGCGGCCGCAGCATTGCTCATGGTGTGCATCACGGCGACCAGCGCGGCTTACGCCGCGGGCAAACTCGACCGCAGCGCCGACGGCCTGAGCTTCAGCGTGGCGCAGAACGCCTCACCGGCCGCGCGCTGCGCCGCCATCAAGCGGCAATGCGGCGGCAAGTTCTACGCAAATGCCTGCGGTGACAAATTGCTGTCGGCGGCAAATTAAGCCGGCGCGCAAGGCGTTTCACGCGCGGTCGGGAACACCGTGGTGATACGGATTCCCAGAACTTAACGAGTTCTTTACAAACGAACCTGTCGCCCGTGGGGCGGGCACATTTTTAAGCTCCGACGCATTTCATTCCGAAGCAATTTTCAACGGGCCGCTGACATTTGTCGGCGGCCCGAATTGCTTTTGGGGGCCGTGCGAGCATGGCGACCGCTTTTTCATGAGGAAACGGCAGTCACCACAATTCGTCGCCCCGGCGAAGGCCGGGGCCCATAACCACAGCCGTTAAAGAAGATGGGACAGGTCGCTCCACTCCGGATTATCTTGCTCGATCAGGCGAAGCTTCCAGTCGCGGCGCCATTCCTTCAGCGCTTTTTCCCGTGCAATCGCCTCCTGTGGTGAAGCGTAGACCTCTACGTAAACCAGTCGCGTGACGCCGTACTTCTTGACGAATTGTGAGCCGCGTCCGGAACGATGGAGCGTCAGCCGATTGCAAAGATCGTTGCTGACGCCGATGTAGAGCGTCCCATGGCGGCGGCTCGCGAGAATGTAAACGTAGTAAGCCGCAGCATTCATTTCAGGGCACCGATCACGTGAGATGTCCGATCGCGGTGGTTATGGGCCCCGGCCTTCGCCGGGGCGACGCCTATTGATGGCATCAGAACGAATTAAGAACACTTTAGCAAGTCTTTGATATATCATTGTGATTCGGCGCCTGTGCCGACACAATATCTATGGTCTCTCAGTCTCCACGAGGACTACATGTCCACCATCGCGTTTGATCCATTCGCCCTGACCCGGATTGCCGATTTCGCGCGTTCGCTGTCGCGGCTGCATCAGGCCTCGCGTCGCCAGCCGATCGACGACGACCAGCTCGATCGCGAATTCAACGCGGTCTGCATGTCGATCTGGGGCTACACCACCGATGATTTCGGCGACGAGCTGTTCTCATCAGAGGATCACGCCTGGCTCGACGCGCTCGATGAAGCGCATGCGCGCATCTTCGCCGCCGAGCACGGTTACGATCTGGTCGACGATCACGGCATGCTGACGGATTGGTGGGGCTATTGCTGGATGATCCTCGCCGAGAAGCGCGGCATCCTCAACCCGGAGAACCGCGCGGCCGCGCGTGCCGCGATCGAGGAGAAATACATGGCTGCGCCGAACGTGATCGGCGTGATCGTGGCGCGCTAGCCGTTTTGCGTCATTGTGAGCGCCAGCGAAGCAATCCATCGCGCCACAGCGGAATCTCCTCGCAATGACGGCTTGCGCCGTCAGTTCGCCTCGGCCCGCTTGGCGGGCTTTGCGGCGTTGCCCTTCGGCACCACCGAGGACGGCGCGGCGGGCGCGACATCGCGGCTGGTCTCCGGCAGCGGCGCGTCGCCGGCGAGTTCGGCGCTGACGGGTGCGACCTTCATTTCGCCGAGCCGCGCGCGGACCGCCGCGGTCAGCCCGGGATAGGAGGCGATCGGTGTGAAGTCGAAGGACTGCTCGTTGCCGACACGGACGCCGGTATAGGCGACGAGGCCGTCGGTGGTCGCGATCACGTCGCCGGCGCGCAGCGAGGCATCGAGCGCCAGGTCGACCGGCGCAAGCCCGGCGGGGTCGCGGCCGTTGCAGGTGCAGTCGGCGCGCAGCGCCTTGCGATAGGCGAAGGCGTTTTCACTGTCGGCATAGCGCTCGCCGGTGGTCGAGGCGGCACTGTCGATATGGCCGCCGTAATAGACCTTGGTCGCGCTTGCCGGACAGAAGGCCTGGCAAAGCTGCGCCGGCGTCGCGTTGCCGCGCATGGTCAGCGGAAAATATTTGCCGTCGCAGCTGCGCACACAATAAGCGGGCCCGGAACCGGCCACCCGCGGCGCCGAGATGGGTGCGGACGTCGGCCGTTCAGGTTGTTGGTTGAGGCCGAACGGATCGGCGAAGAAATTGGCCTGTGGCGGGGCCTGCCGGCCCTGCTGCTTCTGGGAACCGCCGAAGAACAAGTCGAACAGCCCTTCGGCCGACACAGGCGCGGGCACGACCAGCACGGAACCCGCAAACGCCGCGGCGGCAAGCATCACGCGGCGCCGCATGCGCCGATCACTCAACTCTGTACGCAACGCCAACTCCACCCGACGCACCACGCCGCGGCGACAAAGGTGCCGCGGCGGATTCACCATAATCCGGGATGGTAAACGAGCGATTGATCGCGCGTGACGGCGTCACAGGAAGAAGGCGAGTTCGCGATCGACAGGATCTCGTCATGGCCGGGCATAGCCGTCCGAAGGACGGCGTCGCTTCCGCTCGCCTATGACCCGGCCATCCACGTCTTCGCCTCCACGCGGTGAGAAAGACGTGGATGCCCGGGTCAAGCCCGGGCATGACGGCGGAGGTTACCGCGAGAGCGCGATCAGCCCTTCAGAAACTCGCCGGCCTTGTACAGCGCGCGGAACGGCAGTCCGGCTTCGGCAAACGTCTCGGTGGCGCCTTCCTCGCGGTCGACCATGGTGAAGACCAGCGCGATCTCGCCGCCGGCCTCGCGCACAGCTTCCACCGCTTTCAGCGCCGAGCCGCCTGTCGTGGTGACGTCCTCGACGATCACGATGCGCTTGCCTGCCAGGGTCTCACCCTTGGCGAGCCCTTCGACGGCAAGCCGCGCGCCGTGCTCCTTCGGCTTCTTGCGCACGAAGAAGGCGGCGATCGGGTGGCCCTTCAGCCAGGAGAGCTGTGCGATGGCGCCGGCCAGCGGCACCGCGCCCATCTCGAGCCCGCCGACGAAATCGAGCTTGTCGTCCTTCAGCGCCTCATAGGTGAGCTCGGCGAGCAGCGCTGCGCCTTCGGGATCGAGCATCGTCGGCTTCAGGTTGAAATAGAAGTCGCTCTTGCGTCCCGACGCCAACGTGATCTCGCCGCGGCCGAACGAACGCTTGCGGATGATCTCGGCGAGGCGGGCGCGGGAGGCTGATTTGGACAAGGCTTTTTCCCTTTGGGGGCTTTTTGGGGGTTTGCGGCGGCCGGCAATCTATCGGCGGTCTCCAACACATTCCAGCGGGTAAATCCCGCCGTCAACAGTGCCCGCGTCGCCATTTCAGCGCAGCCGTGTGCGGAAAGCGCGGGTTGTGCGATCAACGGGTTCCCCCTAAAGCAAGCGCCAAACACTTGCGAGGGAAGCGGAAATGTCCATCGAGCTGCACACCTGGAACACGCCCAACGGCCGCAAGATCTCTGTCGCGCTGGAGGAAATGGGCCTGCCCTACAAGGTGATCCCGGTGAATATCGGCAAGGGCGAGCAAATGGCGCCCGGCTTCCTCGAAATCAGCCCGAACAACAAGATCCCGGCGATCGTGGACCCCGACGGTCCCGGCGGCAAGCGCGTCAGCATCTTCGAGTCCGGCGCGATCCTGCTCTATCTCGGCGAGAAAACCGGCAAGTTCCTGCCGAAGCCGCTCACCGAGCGGATTCCGGTCTATGAGTGGCTGATGTGGCAGATGGGCGGTTTCGGCCCGATGCCGGGCCAGGTGCATCATTTCATCGCGCTGGAGGACGAGCAGGACCGCGCCTATGGCCTGAAGCGCTACATGGCCGAGACGCGGCGGCTCTACGGCGTGCTGGATCGCCGGCTGGATGGCCGCGACTTCGTCGCCGGCGATCTCTCTGTTGCCGATTTTGCCATCCTCGGCTGGGCCTGGCGCCATCCGCGCCACAAGGTCGATCTGGCCGACTTCCCCAACGTCAAGCGCTGGTACGAGACGCTGATGGCCCGCCCCGCCACCAGGCGCGGCATGGACGCGAAGCTGGATTGATCTGGTGTGTCATTGCCGGGCTTGACCCGGCAATCCATCCTCTTCGCAAAGACCTTTCGATGTTTGCGTGCGCAAACGATGGATGCGCGGGTCAAGCCCGCGCATGACGAGATGGGCTCTACGCCCTCCTTGCCTCGAGCGCCATCTTCATCGCAAGCCCTGCGAGCACCGTGCCCATCAGCCAGCGCTGCACCAGCAGCCAGGTCGGGCGGGCGCCGAGGAACACTGCGATCGAGCCGGCGGCGAGCGCGATCATCGCGTTGACGCTGACGCTGATCACGATCTGGATCGAGCCGAGCGCGAGCGACTGCGTCAGCACGCTGCTGCCGGTGGGATCGATGAACTGCGGCAGCAGCGCGAGATAAAGCATCGCGATCTTCGGGTTCAGCAGATTGGTGACAAAGCCCATCGCGAACAGTTTGCGCGGGCCGTCGACCTTCAGCGTCTTGACCTGGAACGGCGAGCGCCCGCCGGGCTTCAGCGCCTGCCACGCCAGCCAGAGCAGATAGGCCGCGCCGGCAAAGCGCAGCGCGTCATAAGCATAGGGAATCGCAAACAGCAGTGCGGTGATGCCGAACGCCGCGCACAGCATGTAGAACACGAAGCCGAGCGCGACGCCGCCGAGTGAGACGATGCCGGCCCCGGGCCCTTGCGTGATCGAGCGCGAGATCAGGTACATCATGTTCGGGCCCGGCGTCAGCACCATGCCGAGGCAGACGAGTGCAAAGCCGAGCAACGCGGATGTGTGGGGCATGTTGGCTCTCGCGAGGGGATACACGCACTTCTAGCGTGTCATTCGCCGCGCAGCCATGCTGGAATTGCTCTCGGAGCAATGTAGCGGCAGCGGTGGTGCGAGGGCTTCGGCCGGAACGACCGATCGCACACCGCAAGTGAGGTGAGCACATCGGTTAGGCTCCCTCTCCCCTTGCGGGAGAGGGTGGGGAGAGGGGTAGCCGCGGGCGAGATGACTAATGGACGCGCGGCTCGTGCAATTTCGAACCGCGCGTCGTCGAAACTCATGTTGAGAGAGCACGTCGTGTGGTACCCCTCTCCCCACCCTCCCCCGCAAGGGGGGAGGGAGCCCGTCTGCTGGTGCTCACCTTACTTGGAGGGGAGTCGCATAGGCGGCGATAGCGTCACTTCACCAACGAGCAGCCACCGTCCCTGAGCCCCGCCCTTGCGGGGCGAGGTGAAGATCAATGCGCCTCGTCCCAGTTGGTGGCCGCCCGCGCGTCCACCTGCAGCGGCAGCGACAGGATCACTGCAGGGAAGGGCGCGTCCTGCATCACCTTCTGCACCACAGGCAGCGTCGCCGCGACTTCGCCGTCGGGCACCTCGAAGATCAGTTCGTCATGCACCTGCAGCAGCATCTGCGCCGACAGTTTTTTCTCGGCCAGCGCGTCCTCGACCCGGATCATGGCGCGGCGGATGATGTCGGCGGCGGTGCCCTGCAGGCGTGCGTTGATCGCGGCGCGCTCGTTGAAGGCGCGCACCGAGGCGTTGGAGGCCTTGATATCAGGGTAATAGCACTTGCGGCCGAACAGCGTCGTCACATAGCCATTGCGGCGGCAGAAATCCTTGGTCTCGTCCATATAGGCGCGGATGCCCGGGAAGCGCTCGAAATATTTCTTGATGTAGGCCGAAGCTTCCTCACGGGCGATGCTGAGCTGGTTGGCGAGGCCGAACGCCGAGATGCCGTAGATGATGCCGAAGTTGATCGCCTTGGCGCGGCGGCGCACCTCGCTCGGCATGTCCCTGATCGGCACGCCGAACATTTCCGAGGCGGTCATGGCGTGAATGTCGAGCCCGTCGCGGAACGCCTGGCGCAGCACCGGTACGTCGGCGATCTCGGCGAGCAGCCGCAGTTCAATCTGGGAATAGTCGGCCGACACCAGCTTGTGGCCCGGCGTCGCGATGAAGGCGCGGCGGATCTTGCGGCCGTCCTCGGTGCGCACCGGGATGTTCTGCAAATTCGGCTCGTTCGACGACAGCCGCCCCGTCGCGGTCGCCGCCAGCGCGTAGGTGGTGTGCACGCGATGGGTCTGCGGATTGACGTAGGTCGGCAGCGCGTCGGTGTAGGTCGATTTCAGCTTCGAGACCTGGCGCCACTCCAGGATCTTCCTCGGGAATTCGAGACCCTGTTCGGCGAGGTCGTCCAGCACCTGCGCGGTGGTCGACCAGGCGCCGGTCTTGGTCTTGGTGCCGCCGGGCAATCCCATCTTGCCGAAAATGATGTCGCCGATCTGCTTCGGGCTGCCGATATTGACCGGCTCGCCGGCGATCTGCTGGATCTCGGCCTCGACCCGCGCCGCGGTCTGGGCGAAATCACCCGACAGCCGCGACAGCACCTGGCGGTCGATCGAGATGCCGCGCCGCTCCATCCGCGCCAGCACCGACACCAGCGGCCGCTCCAGCGTCTCGTAGACCGTGGTCATCCGCTCGGCGACCAGGCGCGGCTTCAGCACGCGCCACAGCCGCAGGATCAAATCGGCGCTTTCGGCGGCGTATTCGGTCGCCTTGTCGATCGTGACCTGATCGAAGGTCAGCTTGCCCTTGCCGCTGCCGACGAGGCCGCCGTAACTGACGACGGCATGCTCGAACCAGCGTTCGGCGAGCGATTCGAGCGCATGCGAGCCGCGGCCGGCATCGAGCGCGTAGCTCATCAGCTGCGCATCATCGATGTTGCGCAAGGTGATGCCGTGTTGCGCCAGCATCACCGAGGTGAACTTGACGTTGAAGCCGACCTTCTGGATGCCGGCGGACTCCAGCAGCGGCTTCAGTGCGGCAAGCGCCTCGGCCGCCTTGATCTGGCCGGGTGCGAGGCCGGCATCGAACAGGCCGGCGCCGCCGCCGGGCTGGCGGTGGCTGAGCGGCACGTAGCAGGCGTCGTTCGGCGCCAGTGCCAGTGCGAGCCCGGAGAGCTCGCCCTGCATCGGATCGATCGATTCGGACATCGCCTCGATCGCGACATAGCCGGTGTCGGGCACGCGGGCGACGAAGGCCTTGAGCTGGTCGAGGCTGCCGATCGCCTGATACGCCTTGCGGTCGAAGCCGGTGTTGCGGATCGCTTCGCCGCGGGTCTCCGCCAGCGCGGCCGGCGTGCCCTTCAGGCTGGAATTCTTGTCGTCACGGGCGCCGCTCGGCTTGCCGCGACCATTCGAAGCCGGCCTTGCGGGTGCAGCAGCGGTCGATCCGTCTCCGGGCGCCGGCGTGACATCCGACGGCGGCAGCGGCGAGAACACGCTGGCGCCGCTCTTGTTGCCGGGATCGGCGTCGACATTGGCGGGATCGATCTGCGCGTATTCGGCGACGCGGCGGGTGAGGGTGGAGAACTCCATCGCCTTGAGGAAGGCGACCAGCCGGCGCGAGTCGGGCTCGTGCACGGCGAGGTCGTCGAGCGGCACGTCGAGCGCGACCTTGTCGTCGAGCAGCACGAGCTGGCGCGAGATGCGGGCCTTCTCGGCGTTCTCGAGCAGCGCCTCGCGCCGCTTCGGCTGCTTGATCTCGCTGGCGCGGAACAGCAGCTGATCGAGGTCGCCATATTCGATGATCAGCTGCGCCGCGGTCTTGATGCCGATGCCGGGCACGCCGGGAACGTTGTCGGTGGAATCGCCGGCCAGCGCCTGCACCTCGACCACCTTCTCCGGCGGCACGCCGAATTTCTCGATCACCTCGTCGCGGCCGATGCGGCGATCCTTCATCGTGTCGTACATCACGACCTTGTCGTTGACGAGCTGCATCAAATCCTTGTCGGAAGATACGATCGTCGTGGTCGCGCCGCGCTCGCTCGCCAGCCGCGCATAGGTCGCGATCAAATCGTCGGCCTCGAAGCCTGACTGTTCGAGGCAGGGCAGGTCGAAAGCGCGCACCGCCTCGCGGATCAGCGCGAATTGCGGGATCAAATCGTCCGGCGCCGGCGGCCGGTGCGCCTTGTAGTCCGGATAGAGCTTGTTGCGGAAGGTGATCTCCGACTTGTCGAACACGATCGCCAGATGCGTCGGCCGGTTGTCCTCCGGCATGTCGCGCAGCAGCTTCCACAGCATGTTGCAGAAGCCGAGCACGGCATTGACCTGCAGCCCGTCGGATTTGCGGTTCAGCGGCGGCAGCGCGTGATAGGCGCGGAAGATGTAGCCCGAACCGTCGACCAGGAAGACATGGTCGCCCTTCGCCGCGGGCCTGGTAGCAATGGGCTCGGCGGCAACGGGCTTGGGGGCGGTCTTCGGGGCTGATTTGGCGGGGTCTGTGGAGGCTGTTTTCGGCATGGCCGAAACTTAGGGATTTTTGCGCGGATTGACAGCCTTTGCGTCACAGAATCCGCTTGTGCCACACAACCAAATCGTCGTCCTGGCGAAGGCTGGGACCCATACCCACAATGGGTTGTTAGAGGACCGTCGTGCCGCCTGCCGGTTACGACGGCCGCGGCGTATGGGCCCCGGCCTTCGCCGGGACGACAATAGAGAAGAGCTACGCCTTGTCGCCGGTCGGCGAGAACAAATAGCCGCCGCCTCGGATGGTCCGGATCACCGACGGCTTGGTCGGATCGAATTCGATCTTGCGGCGGATCCGCATGATGCGCAGGTCGACGGCGCGGTCGAAGGCTTCCGCATCGCGCGCATTGGCGAGTTCCAGCAACCGCTCGCGCGACAGAACCCGCTTCGGATTGGCCGCGAACACCTTCAGCAGGCCGAATTCGGAGGCCGTCAGCGGGTGCTCATTGCCTTCGTCGTCGCGCAAGGCCTGGGCCTCGAGATCGAGCCATTTGGTGCCGAACCGCACCAATTGCTCCTTTTCGGCCTTCGCGCTGGCCGGTTCCGGCGCCGCAGTCTTCGCGGGGCCGCTCCGCCGCAGCACCGAGCGGATGCGCGCCATCAGCTCGCGCAGCTCGCAGGGTTTTGCGACGTAATCGTCAGCGCCGAGCTCGAGCCCGACCACGCGGTCGATCGGACTGGCAGTAGCTGTCAGCATGATGACGGGGACGTTGATCTTGCTCTTGAGGTCGCGAATGATCGACAGCCCGTCTTCCTCGGGCATGTTGAGGTCCAGCACCACGAGATCGGGCGTGCTGCTCTCGATCTCCTTGCGCAGGCTCTTGCCGCCATCGCACAGCGTCACGCCAAAGCCGTGCATCTTGAGGTAATCGCCGACCATCTCGCGGGCCGGCGCCTCGTCGTCGACGATGAAGATATGCGGGTTCTGGTTCATGATGTCTCTGTCGCCGGCAGTGTAACCGTAAAGGTCGACCCCTGTCCGGGACCGGGGCTCTGAGCGGTCACATGGCCGCCATGCATGTCGATGATGCGCTTGACGATGGAGAGGCCGAGGCCGGTCGAGCTCTCGCCCGCGGTCGGCTTGGCCGACAGCCGCTGGAACCGGCCGAACAGCCGCCCGAGATCCTCGGGGCTGAGGCCGGGGCCCTGGTCGGAGATGCGGATCACGGTGTCTTCGCCCTCGTGGCTGACCGAGACCGTGATCTTGCCGCCGATCGGCGAGTATTTGATAGCGTTGCTGACGAGGTTGTCGATCGCCTCGCGGATCCGGTCGGCGTCGCACATCGTGACGAAATGCTGCGGACCCGAGACCGAGATGCTCTGCTGCTTGTTGACGGCCGAGGGCAAATTGGCCTCGGTGACCTCGTTGACGAGGGCCGCGACGTCGACCGGCTCGCGGCGAATGGTGATGTCGAAGGCATCGGCCATCGCATCCGAGATCAGGTGGTCGACCATCGAGGTCAGCCGCTTGGTCGCATCCCGGATGTGCTCGACCTGCGACGTGACGCTCTCCTTCGGCGAGCCGGCGCCGATCAGTTCGGTCAGCATCTCGGTGCGGCCGAGGATCACGCCGAGCGGATTCTTCAGGTCGTGGGCGACGGTGCCGAGGATCTCGTTCTTGAAGCCGTTGGCGCGCTGCAGCCGCAGCCACTGCGCCGACAGCCGCCGGTTGGCCTGCATCAGCGCGCGGGTGCGCTGCGCGACGCGGTCCTCGAGCTGGCTGTTGGCCTCGTGCAGCTGCTGGTACAGGATCACATTGTCGAACGCGATCGACAGCCGGCTCGAGAAGATCTCGACCAGCGCACGGTCGGTGTCGGAGAGCTGGCGTTCGGCCTGCAGCAGCACCACGACCTCGCGGCCGCTGCCGGTGCGCGAATAGAGCACGCTGCGGTGGTCGGCGAATTCGTTCTTGCGGCGCTGGAATGCGGCCTCCACCATGTGCCGCAGGTCCGCATCGAGCGCCTTCGACGAGGTGGTGCCGATGAAGCGGCTGTAGCAGCCCGAGCAGGCCAGCACCGAGAAATCGCATGCGGCTGCGTTGCCGTCGTCGCGCAGCACCAGGATCCCGGCGCAATCGACATTGAGCAGCGAGGCGAGCTGGGTCAGCACGCCTTCGGCGAGACGCTGCATCGACTTGAAATCGTACAGGGTCGAGGCGGCGTCGATGATGATCTCGAGGCCGCGCCTTGTCTGCACCATGCGCTCGAGCTGCTGGTAGCTGCGCAGCGCGGCCGTCAGCGAGGTGAACAGCTTGTCGGCGGTGAGCTCGGTCTTCGCCTTGTAGTCGTTGATGTCGTACTGCACGATGACGCGCCGCTCCGGCGCCTGGCCGGGCTGGCCGGTGCGCAGGATGATGCGGACGGTCTCGTTCTTGATCTCGCTGCGGATGTACTCGACGAGCTCGAGGCCGGCGACGTCGGTCTCCATGATGACGTCGAGCAGCACGGCTGCGATGTCAGGGTTGTCCCGCATCAGCGTGCGGCCTTCGGCCGCGGAGTAGGCCGAGAGGATCTCCAGCGTCGAGCCGTTCAGATTGTAGTCGCTGAGCGCGAAACGGGTGCCTTCATGGACGGCGTGATCGTCGTCGATGACGGCGATCTTCCATTTGCGGGCCGACGAGTCCTCCGGGGGGCTCTCGGTATCGTCGATCAGTTGGAGGACATCGTCCTGTTCGGCCATTGACTGGTTCCGTCAGCTGCTGCGTCAGTGATCGTGGGCTGGCCCTTGGCGATCCTGGGCATGATAATGCGAAAAGTGGTGCCTTGTCCCACCCTTGACTCCAGCATCATGCGTCCGCCGAGCTGCTGGGTGACCAGGTTATAGACGATATGGAGGCCGAGGCCCGTACCACCTTCGTTGCGGCGCGTCGTAAAGAAGGGGTCGAACGCCTGCCGCTGCACGTCCGGCGTCATGCCAGCCCCGTTATCCGCGAAGATGATCTCGACGTCGTCGGCGCCGCGTCCGCGCGCCGAGATCGTGATGTTGCCGGAGCGGCCGTCGGCGAAGGCATGATTGACGGCGTTGAGGAAAAGATTGGTTAAGATCTGCCCATAGGCGCCCGGATAGCCGTCGATCAGGAGCCCCTCGGGCACGTCGACGGACAGCGCGATGGCGGCCTTCTTCAGGACCGGCCGCAGGCTCGCCACGATCTGGTCGGTCGATTCGCCCAGGCTGAACTGACGTCGCTCGGCATGCGAGCGGTCGACGGCGACCTGCTTGAACGACTGGATCAGTTCGCCGGCGCGCTGCAGATTGGAGACCAGCTGCTGCGAAGCGTCGCGCGAAGCGCGCACGAAGTCATCGAGCTTGGAGCGGCGCAGCGGCTCGGTCTTCAGGTCGTTGTCGAACATCTCGGCGCGGCGGGCAAAGCTCGAGGCCACCGTCAGGCTGATGCCGATCGGGTTGTTGACCTCGTGGGCGACGCCGGCCACGAGGCCGCCGAGCGCGGCGAGCCGCTCGGCATCGATCAGGTTCTGCTGCGCGGCATTGAGCTCGAGCAGCGCGCTTTCGGCCTTCTCCTTGGAGGTCCGCAGCTCGTCCTCGGTCTTGCGCTTGGCGATCGCGTTTTCGCGGAACACCTCGACCGCGCGCGCCATGGCGCCGACCTCGTCCCTGGCCGAGGTGCCCTGCACCGGCCGGTCGAGATCGCCCGAGGTGATCGTGCGCATCGCGGCCATGATCTGCGCGAGCGGCAGCCGGATCGACAGTGCGATCATGACGCCGGCCGACATGATGACGCCGAGGAAGACCACGGCAATCGACAGCACCCGGCGCGAAATCGACGACAGCGTCCTGTCGAAGGTCTCCTGCGCCTTCTGCTCGCGCTGGCGCATCTTCACCGAGAGATCGTCGATCGCGCCGATCGCGTCGGCCTGGCTGGCGTCGATCGAGTTGCGCAACAGGTCGGTGCGGTTGGTGAGTTGTTCGCTCAGCTTGCCGAGCCCGTCGCGCAGCTCGGCGGTCTTGACCTTGAGCCGCGCCAGCGCCATGCGCTGCAAATCGTTCTCGGCCATATCGGTCATGACCGGGATCGTCTTCTCGATCGTGTCGATGTTGCGGCGGGCCTCCTCGGCCGACGACGAGGCGAGCGAGAGGTAGTAGGCGTTGGCGGCGACCAGCAGCGAGGTGAACGCCTCGCGCGACTTGCCGAGCGCGGGCCAGATCAGCGCGTCGCGATGCCCGGTCGCGCCCTCGATGATCGAATAGAGTCCGGCCATGTCCTTGGTCGGCGTCAGCACCTGCTCGTCATAGGTCTTGGAGATCTTGGTCTGCAAGGTACGCAATTCACCGAAGCCGTCGAGGAAACGGCTGGTGACGCGTTCCAGCTGCTCGACCGAGCCCGACAGCATCGGGTCGGTCGAGGCCCGGTTGGTCAGCGTGCCGAGCACGGCCTCGCGCAGCAGCAGGATTTCCGCGAACAGGTCCGGGCTCGGCTGGTTGATGTAGCGGTGGATCAGGTTCTGCAGCCGGCTGGTCTCGCTTTCGAGCTTGGCCAGGATCTTGTCGGATTCCCGCACCTGGCGGACATCCTCCCAGGCGGAGCCGAGCACCTTCGAACCGTTCCAGATCAGCACCGCGAGCACGATCACGACCGCGGAGTTGAGCAGCGCGATCGAAAGAATGCGCCAGCGGATCGGCACCGCACGCAGCAACTGGACGATACGGAAACGGCCCTGCGGCCCAAAGGCCGCCGGCCGCCGTGTCTTCCTGTCCTGTTTGGGTGCAGCCAAGATCCGGTTACTCCATGTTGCGGATGCGTTCGATCAGCGCGGATAGAGCGGGATCGCGCTCGGCCCTGGCATAGATGCCGGCCATCGCCGCCTCGAACGGCTTGCGGTCGAAGTCGGTCACGACCTTGACGCCCGCGAGCTCCGCCTGCTTGCGCGAGCGCTCCTCGAGCTCCCGCCACTTGTCGCGCATATAGATGCTGGAGCGCTGCGCGGCATCGCGGAACATGGTCTGCTCGTCCGGCGAGAGGCTGGCCCAGGCCTTGCGCGACATCACCAGCACTTCCGGGCTCATGGTGTGCCGGGTCAAGGTGTAGTAGCCGGCGTATTTGTAGTGGCCGGTGGTGACGAAGGACGGCCAGTTGTTCTCCGCGCCATCGATCAGCCGGTTGGCGAGCCCGGTCAGCACCTGGCCGTAGGGCATTTCGACCGGCTGGGCGCCGAGCGCGCGGATCACGTCCGACATCTGTTCGGATTGCTGCACGCGCAGCCGCAGCCCCTTGAGGTCGTCGAGCGAGCGCACCGGGCGGACGCTGTTATAGATCGAGCGGGCGCCGGAATCGTAGAAGGTCAATCCGACGAAGCCATGGGCTTCGAAACTGTTCAGGATCTCGGTCCCGATCGGTCCGTCCAGCACATGTTGCAGGTGCTCAAGCGACCGAAACAGGAACGGCATCGCCAGCACGTTGACCGACGGCACCATGGTTCCGATCAGCGCGACGTTGGTCCGGTTCAGATCGATGGCGCCGGCCCGGGTCTGTTCCAGCGTCTCCTTTTCCTCGCCGAGCTGGCGGGAATGGAAGACCACGATGCGGTGCCGGCCGGAGGTCCGCTCGGCGATCAGGCGGTCCATGTAATTCAGTGCCTGAACGGTCGGATAGTCCTCATTCTGGGTATCGGCAGTGCGGAATTCGCGCGCAAAAAGGCTCGCCGAAACCGCTGTCCATAACAGCGCGACGGCAAGCATCATTGTCCGCGAAAGGCCGGCGCGGCGGTACACAGGCTACAATTCCCCTTGTGATTTGTGTCCAGGGCGGGAGAAAAAGGTTCAATGCTTTCTAGCAGAACGTGGGTGGTTCGCCCATCGGCCAAACGTTAAATCCGCGGTGCAACCTGCGGTGTCGATTGAATCCGGGGTTGTGGCGCCTTATGACTGCGCGCTGGCATCGAGGAACAGCTCGTCGTGAAGTTCGCTTTCAAACTCCTGCAACTCACCGTGGCGGCCCTTCTGCTTGTATCGCCCGCGCAAGCTGCGACCGAGATCATGTGGTGGCACGCGATGTCGGGTGAGCTCGGCAAGCAGCTCGAGAAGCTCGCCGCCGATTTCAACACCTCGCAGTCCGACTACCGGATCGTGCCCGTCTACAAGGGCAACTACACCGAAACCGTCACCGCGGCGATCTTCGCCTTCCGCTCGCGCAGCCAGCCGGCGATCGTTCAGGTCAACGAGATCGCCACCGCAACCATGATGGCGGCGCGCGGCGCGATCTATCCGGTGTTCGAGCTGATGCGCGATCAATCGGAAGCGTTCGCGCCGTCGGCCTATCTGCCCGCGGTGGCCGGCTACTATGCCGATGTCGATGGCAACATGCTGTCGTTTCCGTTCAACGCCTCGACGCCGATCCTCTACTACAACAAGGATATGTTCCGTTCGGCCGGGCTCGATCCGAGCCAGCCTCCGAGGACCTGGCCGGAGCTCGGCATCGCGGCCAAGCGGTTGCGCGCCGCGGGCGCAATGTGCGGCGTGACCACGTCGTGGCCGTCCTGGATCAACGTCGAGAATTTCTCCGCCTTCCACAATCTGCCGATCGCGACCAAGGCCAACGGATTCTCCGGGCTCGATGCGCAGCTGATCTTCAACAACCCGCTGCTGGTGCGCCATATCGCGCAGCTCGCGCAGTGGCAGGCCGACAAGACCTTCGACTATAGCGGCCGCGGGCAGTTGGCCGAGCCGCGCTTCCAGAAGGGCGAGTGCGGCATCTTCATCGGCTCGTCGGGCACCCGCGCGGACATCAGGGCCAATTCGAAATTCGAGGTCGGCTACGGCATGATGCCGTACGATCCCGACGTGCAGGGCGCGCCGCAGAATTCGATCATCGGCGGCGCGACGCTGTGGGTGCTGCGCGACCGGCCGCGTGCCGAATACGCCGGGGTGGCGAAGTTCTTCGCCTATCTGTCGCGGCCGGAAGTCCAGGCCGCCTGGCACCAGAACACGGGTTACCTGCCGATTACCCGCGCCGCGTTCGATCTCACCCGCACGCAGGGCTTCTATGATCGCAATCCCGGCGCCTCGATGTCGATCGAGGAGGTCACGCTGAAGCCACCGACCGACAACTCGAAGGGCATCCGCCTCGGCTCGTTCGTCCTGATCCGCGATGTGATCGAGGAGGAGCTCGAGCAGGTGTTCGCCGGCAAGCGTTCGGCGCAGGCCGCGATGGACAACGCCGTCGAACGCGGCAACCGCCTGCTGCGCCAGTTCGAGCGCGCCAATCCGGACCGGTGAGGGTGCACACATCCTCCCTGGATGACGGAGAAGCAGTTGAACAGCCTGGATGAATGTATGACTCAGTGACTGCGCAACAGATTCGGTGTCGTCCCTGCCTAGTGCGCAATTGCGCACGGGAGCAGGGACCCATAACCACCGAAGCTCATGGTTGCGCACCACTGGGACGACGAGTCCCTTTGATAACATCCGCCGCGGAGTATGGGTCCCTGCTCCCGTGCGCAATTGCGCACTAGGCAGGGACGACAGTTGAACAAGCCTTTGCGCGGGGATGACGGGGATAGATTGGGCTACGAGATTCCTTGAAATGATATCCCTTCCATCCATCACCACCTACGACAGCTACCGCGCCTGGCGCAGCGACACGTCGCGCTGGCTGCCGGTCGCGCGCGATATTGCCGACGGCCATGGGCTGTTCTGGCGCACCCCGCATGTGTTCTCGACCGGCACCAATCTCGTCATCGGGCTCGACGGTGAGCTGATCCTGAAACTCTTCCCGCCGTTTCTGCGCCCGCAATTCATCTCCGAACGCGGCGCGCTGGCGGAGCTGCGCGGACGGCTCGGCTTTCCAATCCCCGACCTGGTCGCGGAGGGCGAGCGGGACGGCTGGCCGTATCTCGTCATCACCCGCCTGTCCGGCACCGTCGGCTCGGAGGTGTGGCCATCGCTGTCGGAGCCCGAGCGGGAGCGCGTGCTCGCCGAGATCGGCGCCGTGATCGCAGCGGTGCAGCGCGTGCCGCCAGGCCGGTTGCTAGCGATCGAGCCGCGCTGGGAGGCCTTCATGCGCGGGCAGATCGCGCAGTGCCGGGCGCGGCACGAGCGGCTCGGCCTGCCGGCGAAATTCCTCGCCGGGCTCGATGATCTCTTGCGAGACGCCGCCGAATTGATCCCGATGGCCGCGCCGCCGGTGATCCTGACCGGCGAATACATCCCGGAGAATTTCCTGCTGGGGCGCCGGGCCGACGGCTGGCACGTCGCCGGCCTGTTCGACTTCGGCGATGTCCGGACGGGCTGGGGCGAATACGACCTGCTCGGTCCCAGCGCCTTCATGGCCGCCGGGCATCCGCGGAGGGTGCGCAGCTTGTTCGACGGCTTTGGCATCGCATCTGCGGATTTGACGTTCGCGCTGAAGCGGCGGCTGATGGCGCTATTGATGCTGCACTGGGCCAGCGATCCGCTCCGGCACATCTGCATCGCCGGGTGGCCGGACCGGGTCGACGATTTCGTGCAATTGCAGGAGCTGATCTGGCCGGATTAGCTCTCTTGGCGGGCGGCCCTGATGGTCGGCCAGAAAGCGAGCAGCGCCTATTTTGTGCTTGTTTGTTAAGCAGGCGGCCTTGCTTTGTATGCAATAGGCGGCGGCTACTGCGGTCGGATCAAAATACCTCTGCCGTTTTCTCCCGCCTTTGCCGCGTGTTAGCGGCGACATAAGGATCCATTAAGGGTTGGCACAAACCTTGCGATCCCTGTTCCAAAGCCATTTTCAAAAAAGGCATTTGGAGCATCACATGAAGCGTCGCGATTTCCTCAAATCGGTGTCTGGACTGGCAGCGGGGGCGCTGGCGCCGACCGCGCCCGCGATCTGGTCGCCGGCCAAGGCCGACGCGCGCTCCGAGACGCTGCTGATCGTCTCCGAGGGTGGTCCCAACAATCTCGATATCCACGGCATCGGCACCAACGTGCCCGGCTACGAGGTGTCGTGGAATTGCTACGACCGGCTGATCAGCCACGAGATGAAGAGCGGTCCGGGCGGCGTGCCCTATTACGACCGCGACAAGTTCAAGGGTGAGCTCGCCGAGGACATGAAGATCGACGACATGTCGATCACCTTCAAGCTGCGCAAGAACGCCAAATTCCACGACGGCACGCCGGTCACCGCGAAGGACGTCAAATGGTCGCTCGACCGCGCCGTCTCGGTCGGCGGGTTTCCGACCTTCCAGATGAGCGCGGGCTCGCTCACCAAGCCCGAGCAGTTCGTCGTCGTCGACGACTATACGGTGCGCGTCGACTTCCTCAGGAAGGACAGGCTGACGATCCCCGACCTCGCGGTGATCGTGCCCTGCGTCGTCAACTCCGAGCTGGTGAAGAAGAACGCGAGCGAAAAGGACCCGTGGGGTCTCGAATTCACCAAGCAGCAGACCGCGGGCTCCGGCGCCTACAAGGTGACCAAATGGACCGCCGGTACCGAAGTGGTCATGGAGCGCAACGACGATTGGGTCTGCGGTCCCTTGCCGAAGATCAAGCGCGTGATCTGGCGCATGGTGCCGCAGGCCGGCAACCGCCGTGCGCTGCTCGAGCGCGGCGACGCCGACATCTCCTATGAGCTGCCGTTCAAGGATTTCCAGGAGATGAAGACGAACGGCAAGCTCAACGTGGTCTCGCTGCCGTTCTCCAACGGCATCCAGTATATCGGCATGAACGTGACCAAGCCGCCGTTCGACAATCCGAAGGTGCGGCAGGCGATGGCCTACGCGATGCCGTATCAGAAGATCATGGATGCGGTGCTGTTCGGTCTCGCCAATCCGATGTTCGGCGCCTCAAAGGACAAGCCGACCGAAGTCGCCTGGCCGCAGCCGACAAAATACAACACCGATATGGAGAAGGCCAAGGCGCTGCTCGCCGAGGCCGGCTACGCCAACGGCTTCGAGACCACGATCTCGTTCGACCTGAATTTTGCGGGCGTCAACGAGCCGCTCTGCGTGCTGGTGCAGGAGAGCCTCGCGCAGCTCGGCATCAAGACCACGATCAACAAGGTGCCCGGCGCCAACTGGCGCACCGAGCTGAACAAGAAGGAAATGCCGCTGTTCACCAACGTGTTCTCGGGCTGGCTCGATTACCCCGAGTACTTCTTCTACTGGTGCTATCACGGCAACAATTCCGTCTTCAACACCATGAGCTACAAGTCGCCGGAGATGGACAGGCTGATCGACGGCGCGCGCACGGCTGCCGCAGCCGGCGACACCGCGGCCTATGACGCCGACGTCAAGGGCTTCGTCGATCTCGCCTACGCCGACATCCCGCGCATCCCGCTCTATCAGCCGTTCGTCAACGTCGCGATGCAGAAGAACATCTCGGGCTACCAATACTGGTTCCACCGCCGCCTCGACTACCGCGCAATGGCGAAGGGGTGAGGGCGCATGCTGATCGTCCGCGACACATCCGGAGGTGGTGTGGGTTCAGGTGAGGTGAGCACGCCTCTCAGGCTCCCTCCCCCCTTGCGGGGGAGGGTGGGGAGAGGGGTAAGCCGCGAACGCGCAAAGACGACATTAGGCGGGAAGGCGCCAAACCATTTCGCATCGTCACAAACAACTTCGCTGAGAATCCAATCCCGTTTGGCATCGGAGCAAGCGGTACCCCTCTCCCCAACCCTCCCCCGCAAGGGGGGAGGGAGCCCTGCCAGTCCCGTTGTGGCGTCGCAGCCAGAAACAGCGAGGCCAGCATGCTGACCCTGATCGGCAAGCGGCTGCTGTTCGCGATCCCGTCGCTGATCGGGGTTGTGATCGTGACGTTCCTCTTGACGCGCGCGCTGCCGGGCGATCCCGCGGCGTATTTTGCAGGGCCTGCGGCAACCAAAGAGGCGGTCGACCAGATCAGGAAGAAGCTCGGCTTCGACAAGCCGCTGATCGAGCAGTTCGTCCGCTACAGCAACGATCTCGCCCATGGCGATCTCGGCACCTCGCTGACCACCGGGCAGCCGGTCGCCGCCGAGCTGCGCAATCGCCTGCCGGCATCGGCCGAGCTCACTCTGCTTGGCCTCGTCGTCTCGATCGTAATCGCGATCCCGCTCGGCGTGCTGGCGGCGACACGGCCGGGCTCCTGGATCGACCATCTCTGCCGCGTCACCACGACGGCCGGCGTGTCGCTGCCGGTGTTCTTCACCGGGCTCGTGCTGGTCTATGTGTTCTACTTCCGGCTTGGCTGGGCGCCGGCGCCGCTCGGCCGGCTCGACGTGTTCACCAGCGCGCCGCCGACGGTCACCGGCTTCTATCTGATCGACACGCTGATCGCGCGCGACTTCGAGGCGTTCCGTTCGGCGCTCAGCCAATTGATCCTGCCGGCGGTGACGCTCGCAATCTTCTCGCTGGCGCCGATCGCGCGGATGACGCGCGCCTCGATGCTGGCGGTGCTGGCCTCCGATTTCGTCCGCACCGCGCGCGCCAGCGGCCTGTCGCCCGGCAAGGTGATCGTCACCTACGCCTTCCGCAACGCGATGCTGCCGGTCATCACCACGCTCAGCATGGTGTTCTCCTTCCTGCTCGGCGCCAACGTGCTGGTTGAGAAGGTGTTCGCCTGGCCCGGCATCGGTTCCTACGCGGTCGAGGCGCTGATCGCGTCCGACTTCGCGCCCGTGCAGGGATTCGTGCTGACCATGGCGGTCATGTACGTGCTGCTCAATCTCCTGATCGACATCCTCTATGGCGTGATCGATCCGCGCGTCAGGCTGGAAGGGTAGGGAGGACAGATGAGCAGCGTTGCCCCCACTGTTGAGCCGATCGGTCCCGCACGCACCTCCGGTCTCGCCGCGATCATTGAGCAAACCCGCTACGTCCTCGGCGAGAACAAGGTCACCGGCTTTGCCTTCGCGCTGCTGATCGTGATCCTGTTTGCCGCGCTGTTCGGGCCTTATGTGGTGCCGTACGACCCGCTCGCCTCTGATACCGCGGCCGCATTGAAGCCGCCGTCCGCCGCGCACTGGTTCGGTACCGACCAGCTCGGCCGCGACATCTTCAGCCGCGTCATCGTGGCTACACGGCTCGACACTTTCATCGCGGTCGCTTCCGTCGTGCTGGTGTTCCTGATGGGCGGGCTGGCCGGTATCGCCGCCGGCTATTTCAGCGGCTGGACCGACCGCATCGTCGGCCGCGTCGCCGATACCATCATGGCGTTTCCGCTGTTCGTGCTGGCGATGGGCATCGTCGCAGCGCTCGGCAACACCGTGCAGAACATCATCATCGCGACCGCGATCGTGAACTTCCCGCTCTATGCCCGCGTCGCGCGCGCCGAGGCAAACGTCCGCCGCAATGCCGGCTTCGTGCAGGCGGCGCGGCTCTCCGGCAATGGTGAGTACCGCATCCTGCTCGGGCACATTCTGCCGAACATCATGCCGATCATGATCGTGCAGATGTCGCTGACCATGGGCTATGCGATCCTCAACGCCGCGGGCCTGTCCTTCATCGGGCTCGGCGTCCGGCCGCCGACGGCGGAGTGGGGCATCATGGTTGCCGAGGGTGCGGGCTTCATGGTCTCAGGCGAATGGTGGATCGCGCTGTTCCCGGGCCTTGCGCTGATGATCGCGGTGTTCTGCTTCAATCTGCTCGGCGACGGCCTGCGCGACATCGTCGACCCGCAGCGGAGGACCTGATGACTGTCTCGGCACGGTGTCGCGCTACCTCGCCGCTACTTTGCATGGGGTTGTTTTGCGGATTTTTGGATGATGCATCGCATTGGGGGAGGCGGTCATGACCGCCCAGCCGCTGCTCGACGTCAGCGACCTCACGGTCGAGTTCACCACCCGCCGCGGCATCGTCAAGGCGGTGCAGCACGTCAATATCTCGGTCGGCAAGGGCGAGACCGTCGGCATCGTCGGCGAGTCCGGCTCCGGCAAGTCGGTGACCTCATATGCGGTGATGCGTATTCTCGATCGTGCCGGCCGGATCGCCGACGGCTCGGTGATGTTTTCAGGCATCGACGTCAAGGCGGCGACCGAGAGCCAGATGCGCGATTTGCGCGGCCGCGAAGTCTCGATGATCTTCCAGAATCCGCGCGCCGCCCTCAATCCGATCCGAAAGGTCGGGCATCAGATCGAGGATGTGCTGCGTCAGCATGTCCAGCAGGCGCAGGTCACCGACCGCGGCGAGAAGGCGATCGAGGCACTGGAGCAGGTCAAGATCGCGCGTCCGCGCGAGCGTTATCACGCCTATCCGTTCGAACTGTCAGGCGGCATGTGTCAGCGCGTCGTCATCGCGCTGGCACTCGCCTGCAACCCGCAGCTTCTGATTGCCGACGAGCCGACCACCGGCCTCGACGTCACCACCCAGAAGGCGGTGATGGACCTGATCGTCGAGTTGACCCGGCGCCGCGCGATGTCGACGATCCTGATCACGCATGATCTTGGTTTGGCTGCCGCTTATTGCGACCGCGTCGTGGTGATGGAGAAGGGCCGCGTGGTCGAAACCGCTGTCTCGGCCGACATCTTCGCGTCGCCGCAGCACGACTACACGAAGAAACTGATGCGCGCGACGCCGCGGCTCGGGGTGTCGCTGCGGGATCTGCTGCCGGAGGAAGAGACGAAGTCTCCGCAGCCTATCCCCGTCATGGCCGGGCTTGACCCGGCCATCCATCGACCTTCGCAAGACGCTTCTCCCTCGATGGACCCCCGGGTCAAGCCCGGGGGTGACGAGAGAACACGGCCCCTCCTGTCAGTCGAAAAACTCGTCAAGGAATATCCCCGCCAGGGCGCGGGCTCGGTGCTGGCAAAGCTGTTCGGTCGCAAGCCGCCGCTCGAGGAGGAGATCTTCCGCGCCGTCGATGGCATCAGCTTCTCGATTGATCACGGCGAGAGTGTCGGGCTGGTTGGCGAATCCGGCTGCGGCAAGTCGACGACATCGATGATGGTGATGCGGCTCTTGGACCAGACCTCCGGCCGCATCCTGTTCGACGGCGAGGACATCGGCGCCATCATGCCGCAGTCCTTCGCGCGGCTGCCGCGGCGCAGCCAGATCCAGATGGTGTTTCAGGATCCAACCGACAGCCTCAACCCGCGCTTCACCGCGACGCGCGCTATCGCGGACCCGATCATGCAGCTGGGCGATATCCGCGGGCGTGACGCGCTCCGCGACCGCTGCGAGGAGCTCGCGCGGCTGGTCGGTCTGCCGGTCAATCTGCTGGACCGTTTTCCGCACCAGCTTTCCGGCGGCCAGAAGGCCCGCGTCGGCATCGCGCGCGCGATCGCGCTGCACCCGAAGCTCGTCATCCTGGACGAGCCGACCGCGGCACTCGACGTCTCGGTGCAGGCGGTGGTGCTCAATCTGCTGCAGGACCTCAAGCAGTCGATGGGCATGAGCTATCTGTTCGTGTCGCACGATCTCAATGTGGTGCGCCTGCTGTGTGATCGCGTCATCGTGATGCGCGCCGGTCGCATCGTGGAGCAGGGCACGTCCGAACAAGTCTTGGGCAATCCGCAGGATGCCTATACAAGGGAGCTGCTGACGGCGATCCCGCATCCGCCGTTGCCGGTTGCTTGAGAAATTCATTGGGAGCGAAATGGCCGATCATCTCGACGACTACATGAACGCCGTCGCCCGTGCGATGGCGTTGCCGCTGGAAGACGCCTGGCGTCCCGCGGTGCGCGCCAATCTCGAGGCCTCGCTGCGGTTGGCGCGGCTGGTCGATGACTTCCCGCTGCCGGACGAGATCGTGTCCGCCGCGATCTATTCGACCTGAGACCGCGATGTCCGAAACTCCCACGTTCATGTCGGCCGCCGAAATCGCGCAGGCCGTATCAAGCCGCAAGATGACTGCCCTCGCAGCGACCGAAGCTGCGCTCGCGCGCATCGCGGCGCACGACAAGGTGCTCAACTCCTTCACCGACGTCACCGCCGATCGTGCGCGTGCCAGGGCCAGGGCAGTCGATGCCGCGCTCGCGGTAGGCCAATCGGTCGGCCCGCTCGCCGGCGTTCCCTTCGCGGTCAAGAACCTGTTCGACGTGCAGGGGCTCTCGACCCGCGCCGGCTCGAAGATCAACCGCGACCTGCCGCCGTCGCCGCGCGATGCCGCGCTGATCGAGCGGATGGAAGCGGCCGGCGCCGTGCTGGTCGGCGCGCTCAACATGGGCGAATACGCCTACGACTTCACCGGCGAGAACGTGCATGACGGCCCGTCGCGCAATCCGCATGACCCGACGCGGATGACCGGCGGCTCCTCGGGCGGCTCGGGCAGCGCCGTCGGCGGCGCGCTGGTGCCGATTGCGCTCGGCTCCGATACCAACGGCTCGATCCGCGTACCCTCGTCGTTCTGCGGCACCTTTGGCCTGAAGCCGACCTATGGCAGGTTGTCGCGCGCGCGGTCCTATCCGTTCGTCGCGAGCCTCGACCATCTCGGTCCGCTGGCGCGCAGCGTGAAGGATCTCGCGCTCGCCTATGACGCCATGCAGGGACCTGACGGCGATGATCCCGCCTGCATCGTGCAGTCGATCGAGCCGACCGTGCCGTTGCTTGCCAATGATGTCGGCCGGCTGCGCGTTGCGATCGCCGGCGGCTATTTCCAGCAGAACGTGTTTCCGGAGGCTGTCGAAGCGGTCGCACGCGTGGCGAAGGCGCTCGGTGCCACGCAGACAGTGGAGCTGCCGGAGGCGGCGCGCGCCCGCGCCGCGGCCTTCATCACCACCACCACCGAGGGTGCCGCACTGCATCTCGATCGCCTGCGCAAGCGTCCCAATGATTTCGATCCGGCGGTGCGCGACCGCTTCATCGCGGGTGCGATGGTCCCGGCCGTCTATGTCGACAAGGCGCAGAAATTCCGCCGCTGGTTCCGCGCCAAGGCAGCGGAGCTGTTCCAGTCGGTCGACGTGATCCTTGCGCCGGCGACGCCGTGCACCGCGCCGAAGCTCGGCCAGGTCAATTTCACGCTCGACGGCGTCGAGCTGCCGGTGCGCGCCAATATCGGCATCCACACCCAGCCGATCTCCTTTATCGGCTTGCCGGTCGTGGCCGTGCCGGTGCCGCTCGAGCCGATGCCGATCGGCGTGCAGATCATCGCCGCGCCCTGGCGCGAGGACATCGCGTTGCGGGTCGCCTACATGCTGGAACAGATGGGCGTTGCTGCGGCACCCGCACCGAGAGGACTCTGATATGGACATTGATCTTCCCGACGTGGTCGCCGAAGTCACCGCGCAGTTCCAGCGCTACGAGAAGGCGCTGGTGTCGAACGATGTCGCGGTGCTCGACGAGCTGTTCCGCAACGACAGCCGCACGCTGCGCTATGGCATCGGCGAGAACCTCTATGGCTATACCGAGATCATGGCGTTTCGCGCCGGGCGCTCGCCGGTCGGCCTGATGCGCAAGATCGACCGCACCGTGATCACGACCTATGGCCGCGACACCGCAATCGCCTCGACGCTGTTTTACCGGGACAGCACACCGGGTAGAGTGGGGCGGCAGATGCAGACGTGGATTCGCTTCCCCGAGGGCTGGAGAATCGTCGCGGCCCATGTCAGCGTCATCGACGAGCCCAAGACTACTTGAACAACGGCGTTTGAACCGGACTGCTTGAAAGGACGCTTGAGGCATGAGCCTGGACGATCTTCCGACGCGTATGCCGCCGGGCGCCGAGCCCGACGCGGCCGTGCGCCGCGTCGATCGCCCGTCGTCGCTCACCGACAAGATCACCCGCGCCGAAGAGCTGCGGCTGCAACTCGCCGACGAGATCGTGCGCGGCACGCTGCCGCCGGGCGCCGGGCTCGACGAGACCGACCTCGCGCGCCGCTTCAACGTCTCCCGCACGCCGGTGCGCGAGGCGCTGCGGCAGCTTGCCGCCAGCGGCCTGATCGATGCCCGCGCCCATCGCGGCGCGGTGGTGGCGCGGCCGTCCCTTGAAAGGCTCACCGGCATGTTCGAGGCGATGGCCGAGCTGGAGGCGATGTGCGCCGGCCTTGCCGCCGAGCGGATGACGCCGGCGGAGCGCCACGCGCTGGAAGCGGTCCATGAGGAGCTGCGGGTCTTGAGCTACACCGGCAATCCCGAGCGCTTCCACGAGGTCAATGAGCGCTTCCACAACGCGATCTACGCCGGATCGCAGAACGCCTATATCGCCGAGATCACCCTGGCGACCCGCGTGCGCGTGCAGCCATTCCGCCGCGCCCAGTTCCGCAACCTCGGGCGGCTGGCAAAATCCCACGCCGAGCACGACCGCGTCGTCGTCGCCATCATGCGCGGCGACAAGCCAGGTGCCGCCGCCGCAATGCGCGCCCATATCGAGCAGGTGCGCGGCGAATACGAGACCTACGCGGTGTCGGTGTAAGGCACGACCAGAGCAGGCTGCAAAGAAAGGGCGTCACCTTGAGCCATGACGAATCCAAGATTGCTGCAGCGCGCCGAAGCATATTTGAAGCTGCGCAAGATATGCTCGCGGGACGGCTTTCGTACATCGAAGGAGCAAGAAAAATCTGTCCAGCCCGCTTCGCGTGGGGGCTGGATGAATGGGACCCGGATTTGGTGCCCTTCGTCGGCATTTTCTCCGAAACGGATGCGCTGCCGGTGGGCGATGAGAGATCACTCTGGCAAAAGTCGGCGCTGGAGGCTCTTGCGCCGGAGATAGCTCGAATGGAGGCTTGGGCCCGGAAATTTGGAGAGCCTCATTCTAAAAGCCTCGTAGAGCGTTTTTCCTGCGGAGAAATTGAATTGTAGCGGCGAGTATGGAGCCCTCCTTACCTCGCCCCGCTTGCGGGGAGAGGTCGGATCGCATCGTTAGATGCGATCCGGGTGTGGGGGGACAGGTCTTTCGGTAGTCACGGAACGTTGAGAGAAGCCCCTCCCCGCAAGAGCGGGGCGAGGGAGCACACCATTCCCGCGGTTACGCCTTCACCTTCTCCGCCATGAACGCCCGCCAACCGCCATAGGCGGAAATATCCTTCGCGCCGTTGATTGCGGCGGGCTCGACGATGAAGCCCTTGGCCTGCCGTCCGTCGGCGAGCCTGATCGTGCCGATCGAGAGCGGCGGCGGAATCGCGGCAACGAATTTTCCGAACGCGGCCGGCGACATCGCCCAGAGCTCGAGCTTGATCGCGTGTCCTGCGTCGCCCTCGATGCGCAGCATGCCGGGCTTCGGCGGCGTGGTGTCGAGTGCGTAGAGCCTGTAGTCCGGCGCGGTGACCGCCTCCTCGAGCAGGCGCGCATCCAGCGTCGTCAGCTCGTGGTTCAGCGCCATGCCGGAGAGATGCGCGCCGACCACTGCGATGGTGATCTCGTCGGCCCCGGCCTGCGCCGGCACTGCGGCGAGCGGTGGCTGCGGCAGCGCCTTGGCGCCGATGGCAAGTCCGGTGTCGGCGTGGAACACGCGGCCGATGCCGGCAAGCTCGGCATCGCGGCCGGCGGGCGCGAGCAGCGTGATGCCGAACGGCGCACCGTCGGGCCGCATCGCCGCCGGCAGCGCGAGGCCGCAGAGATCGAGCAGGTTGACGAAATTGGTGTAGGTGCCGAGCCGCGAGTTCAGCTCGATCGGGTTGGCCAGCACGTCAGCGGTGGAATAGACGGTCGGGGCCGTCGGCAGCACGATCGCGCCACACTGCGCAAAGGTGCGCTCGGCGACACGGCGCAGCGCCTGCAGGCGGTACAGCGCAGTGAACGTATCCGCCGCCGTGAGCCGCGCTCCGCCGATCGTGATCTCGCGCGTCACCGGATGGATTGCGTCCGGCGACGACGCCAAGAGGTCACGGATCACGAGATAGCGCTCGGCGACCCACGGCCCCTCATAGAGCAGCCGCGCGGTTTCGTAGAACGGCTCGAGATCGAACTCGACGAGGTCGGCGCCAAGCGACTGCCAGCGCTTGCATGCCTCGCCATAGGCTTTCTCGGCCTCGCGGTCGCCGAAGAAGATCAACTGACCGCTTTTGGGAATGCCGAGCTTCAGCTTGGCCGGAAACGTTGCCAGTGATGCCAGCGGCCGGTCGCGCGAGAACGGATCGGCTTCATCCGGCCTGGCCATCACGGCGAGCGCGGCCATCGCATCGTCGACGGTCAGCGAGAACACCGAGATGCAGTCGAGCGTTCGGCACGCAGGCACGAGTCCCGCGTTCGAGATCAGCCCGAGGCTCGGCTTGAGGCCGACGATGTTGTTGAGCATCGCCGGCACCCGGCCGCTGCCGGCGGTGTCGGTGCCGAGCGACAGCGCGACCAGTCCCGCGGATACCGCGACCGCGGAGCCCGAGCTCGATCCGCCGGGCACGAGATCGCCGCGCACCGGATTTTTGGGAATGCCGTAGGGCGAACGCACGCCGACCAGGCCGGTGGCGAACTGGTCGAGATTGGTCTTGCCGATGATGATGGCGCCGGCCGCGCGCAGCCGGGCGACCGCGGTGGAGTCGTGCGCCGGCATGTAGGAGAAGGCCGGGCAGGCTGCGGTGGTCGGCAGGCCCTTGACGTCGATATTGTCCTTCACGGCGACCGGCACGCCGTAGAGCGGCAGCGTCGGGTCGGCGAGGCGCCCGGCCTCGGCGAGCGCCTCCTTTTCGTCGCGCAGGCTGATGAAGATGGCGGGATCGTTGTGCTCGCGGATGCGCTGGTAGCTGCGCGCCACCGTTTGGGCCGGCGTCATGGTCCCGGCGCGATGCGAGGCGACGATCGCGGCGACAGTTTCAGTCACGTGGTTGGCCCCGTCTGTTGAGCGGCAAGGCATCGGATGTCCTGCGCGAGGGAATTGTAGCCTGATCGAAGCAAGCAATGTGCCATTGTGTACAATTCGAATGCGCTCGCGTCACGGCAAATTATTGTACGATATCAATTGTTTGAAGCGGTCGCCAGCAACTGCTGCAGACTCGCCTGCGAATGCTTCTGCCTAATCTTAGGGCAGGTCTGATCAAGCCGAAATCTGAGCCGGAGGTCAGGTGAAGCAGGCAAGGATCTGCAGCAGCCGCTCGCGGTTTTCCTTGCCGATCTTCGCGGCGACATGCCGCTCGTGCTCGGCGGCGAGCCGCTTGAACTGGGCCAGCGCGGTCCTGCCGCGCGCGGTCAAATGCAGCGCATGGGTGCGGCGGTCGGTGGCGGAGGGGATACGGCTGACGAAGTCGCGTTCTTCCAGGCTGTCGAGCAGATGAACCAGCCGCGCGCGCTCGATCCCGAGCCGCTTGGCCACCGCCATCTGGCTCAGGCCCGGATTGGCGCCGATCACGGTCATGACCGAATATTGGGTCGGACGGATATCGGCCGCCGCCAGCGTCTTGATGAAGTCCTGGAAGATCCAGAGTTGGAAGCGCCGCACCGCGTAGCCGGCGTGGCCGGCCAGCGCGTCGAGGCCGATCTCGTCGCCGTTGTCGCCGCGATGTGCCCGGCCGTTCGCCGCCCGCGCCTGGGGGCGGCGGATTGCCGCTCCGGTTCCTGCCGCCTTGCGCAACGTCTTTTGCTGGCTTGCCATGGCGGCGATGCTAGCGCGCCCGAGGCGCAAGGGAAAGATTGTTGTTGACGACAACAATTGTTGCTCGCAACTTTGTAGCCAAAGAGCCCGGCCGGGACCGCGATGCTGCACGATGTTGCAGCGCGGTCCTGCAAGATGCGGGCGAGGAGGAAATTATGACGATGGCCGCCAGCGCAGACAATCCAGACCGCCTGTTCGCGACGCCCGCGATCGTTGCCGACCGCCGTCAAGACGGCAGCATCCTGGTTCGATCCACCATGCCGCTGAAGCAAGGTGCCCGCTGCATCGGCGACTGGCTGGAGCATTGGGCGCGGCAGGCGCCGGATCGCATCTTCCTCGGCGAGCGCGCCAGTGCCGAGGCGCCCTGGAGCACGGTCAGCTATCGCGATGCGCTCGGAATCGTGCGCCGCGCTGCATCGTGGGTGCTGGCGCAAGGGCTGAGCGCCGACCGGCCGCTCGTCATCCTGTCCGACAACGGCATCGATCACGCACTGTTTGCGCTCGCCGCCCAGCATGTCGGCGTGCCTTCGGCCGCGATCTCGCCGGCCTATTCGCTGATGTCGCGGGATTTCGACAAGCTGAAGAGCATGATCGAACTGCTCGATCCCGGCGCGATCTATGTCACGGGCACAAAGCTGTTCGCGCCGGCACTTGCCGCGATCGAGCCGCTGCATCGGGCGACCCTCGTCAGCGGCAATCCCGGCGATGCCGACGCAATGCCGTTCCGCACCGTCGCAACGACGCCGGAAGCGCCCGAGATTGCAAAAGCCTTCGCGGCGGTGACGCCGGACACGATAGCAAAATTCCTGTTCACCTCGGGCTCGACAGGCACGCCGAAGGCCGTGATCAACACCCAGCGCATGCTGACATCGAGCCAGCAGGCCAAGGCGCAGACCTGGACGTTCCTGGATCAGTCCGGTGGCGAGCTTGTGATCCTGGACTGGCTGCCCTGGAGCCACACCTTCGGCGCCAATCACAATTTCAATCTGGTGCTGCGCAACGGCGGCACGCTCTATATCGACGGCGGCAAGCCGGCGCCCGGCCTGTTCGCGACCTCGCTCGCCAATCTGCGCAGCGTGGTGCCGACGGTCTATTTCAACGTGCCGCGCGGCTTCGACATGCTGATCGCGGCGCTCCGCACCGATGGCGAGCTGCGCCGCAAATTCTTCGAAGGAACCAAATTCGCCTTCTATGCCGGCGCGGCGCTGCCGCCGAATCTGTGGGACGCGCTGGAGGAATTGTCGCTGCAAACCGTGGGGCGGCGCTTGCCGATGGTGTCGGCCTGGGGCTCGACCGAAACCTCGCCGCTCGCGACCGATTGTCACTTCCTCGCCAAACGCTCCGGCAATATCGGCGTGCCGATCCCCGGCACCGAACTCAAGCTCGTGCCGTCGGGCGACAAGCTCGAGGTGCGCGTGCGCGGGCCCAATGTCACGCCGGGTTACTGGAAGGCGCCCGGGCTCACCGCCGAGGCCTTCGACGACGAGGGCTTTTACAAGATCGGCGACGCCGTCACCTTCGCCGATCCTGACAGGCCCGATCTTGGCCTGTTCTTCGACGGCCGCGTCGCCGAGGATTTCAAGCTCAATTCAGGAACCTGGGTCAGCGTCGGCACCTTGCGCGTCGCGGGCATCGCGGCACTGGCCCCGCTTGCGCAGGACATCGTCGTCACTGGTCATGGCCGCGACGAGGTGCGGTTCCTGGTGTTTCCGAACATTGCCGCCTGCCGCGCACTGGCGGAACTTTCCGAGAGCGCCGACGTGCGAGAGGTGATCAGCCATCCTGCGATCCGCTCCGCGATCGGGCAGGGGCTGGCAAAACTGAAGGCGCAAGGCGGCCATTCCTCCGGCCACGCCACCCGTGCGCTGCTGCTGGCCGAGCCCGCCTCGGTCGATGGCGGGGAGATCACCGACAAGGGCTACATCAACCAGCGCGCCGTGCTGACGCGCCGCGCCGCAGCAGTGGCGGTCCTGGAGGACGGCGCGTCGGCCGAGCCGATCGCCTGCGCGGGCTCGTGACGTGATTTGTACCGGTAGGGTGCTGGCAGGGCGCCACGTACACCGCCGTCGTCCCTGCGAAAGCAGGGACCCATATTCCGCGGCCGACGTTGTGTACAAAGGTCGTCGTTCCGCTGGCGCGCAATAATCAGCATTGGTGGTCATGGGTCCCGGCTCGGAGGCCGGGACGACACCGAGTTTGTGGAACGTCTGGCGGACCATACACTTGAGCCGTCCGCACCGGTTCCCCGGAGCCTTGCCCCGCAAGGGTTCGTATTTTTAGTTGCCATGGCAACTAAGCTGTGCGAGTTTCCGTGCCAATCGGGACAGGGCCGGTCAACGGCCACGCGTTTGGGAGGAAAATGTTGCGCAGCAGCGCGCGAGCGGCACGCATGGAAGACCGGGCGAATATCGCGGTGGCGCAGGGTGCCGCCGTACGGTCAGGTCGTGCTTTGCCCGGTCACGGCGCCGAGATTCTCGTGCAACCGGCGCAACAGGTCGATCAGCACCTCGCGCTCGTCCTTTTTCAGGCACGACAGCAGCCGCCGCTCGCGCTCCAGCGCCGCGACGATCACCTTGTCGTGGATGGCGCGGCCGCGCGCGGTCAGCGTGATCGAATGGGTGCGGCCGTCGTCGGGCGCCGTGCGGATCGTCAAAAGCCCGCGCTTCTGCAGCGCCGCGAGGTTGCGGCTGACCGGGCCCTTGTCGAAGCCGATCACCTGACAGATCCGCGAGGCCGGAATCCCCGGCTCGATCGCCAGTTGCGAGATGATTCGCCACTCGGTGACGTTGACGCCAAAGTTCTTCTGGTAAAAGGCGGTGGCGCTGTTCGACAGCTTGTTGCCGATGAAGGTGATGAACGCCGGCACATAGCGATTGAGGTCCAGCAGCGGGCCGTCGGTGGCGTCTGCGGGATCGGCCGGTCTCGGCCGGCGGGGCTTTCGGGGGAGGGGCTGACTGCTCATTTCTCAAATCATCGCTGCGAAACTGCTCGGGAGCAATAGACATGCGGCCCGTGTTGACAAGATCAAACCTCGGGAGGTCCCGATGACTGCAACGGCAGGGACGTCCGTCCCGCACCTCGACGTCGATCCGTTTGCGCTCGAATTCTTCGCTGATCCGTTCCCGACCCATGAGCGGCTGCGCGAGGCCGCACCCGTGGTCTATCTCGACAAGTTGAACGTCTACGGCGTGGCCCGCTATGCCGAGGTCCATGCGGTCCTGAACGATCCCGCGACCTTCTGCTCCAGCCGCGGCGTCGGCCTCAGCGACTTTTCCAAGGAGAAGCCGTGGCGGCCGCCGAGCCTGATCCTGGAGGCCGACCCGCCGGCGCATACCCGCACCCGCACGGTGCTGAGCTCGGTGCTGTCAGCGACCGTGATGAAGCAGCTTCGCGGGCGATTTTCCGCCGCCGCGGAGGCCCGCGTCGATGTGCTGTTGGAGAAGCGCCGTTTCGACGCGATCGAGGACCTTGCGGAAGCCTATCCGCTGTCGATCTTCCCGGATGCGCTGGGCTTGCGGCCGGAGGGCCGCGAGCATCTGCTGCCTTACGCAAGCCTGGTGTTCAACGCCTTCGGGCCGCCGAACGAGCTCCGCAAGCAGGCGATCGAGCGCTCGGCGCCGCATCAGGCCTATATTGCCGAGCAGTGTCAGCGCGACAATCTCACCCCGGGCGGCATCGGGGCCTGCATCCACGCCCATGTCGATAGCGGTGCCATTACCGCGACCGAGGCGCCGCTGCTGGTGCGCTCGCTGCTATCGGCCGGTCTCGACACCACCGTCAACGGCATCGGTGCCGCCGTCTACTGCCTTGCCCGCTTCCCCGACCAGTTCGAGAGGCTGCGCGGCGACCCGACGCTGGCGCGCAACGCTTTCGAGGAAGCCGTGCGGTTCGAAAGTCCGGTCCAGACGTTCTTCCGCACCACGACCCGCGACGTCGAGCTCAGTGGCGCCAGCATCCCCGAAGGCGAGAAGGTGCTGATGTTCCTGGCTGCGGCCAATCGTGATCCGCGCCGCTGGGAACAGCCCGATAGCTACGACATCACGCGTCGTACGTCGGGCCATGTCGGCTACGGTTCGGGCATCCATATGTGTGTCGGCCAACTTGTCGCCCGCCTCGAAGGCGAAGTGATGATGGCGGCGCTCGCGCGTCGTGTCGCCAAGATCGAAATATCAGGCGAGCCAAAGCGCCTTTTCAACAACACACTGCGCGGGCTCAGCAGCCTGCCGGTCGAGATCACGCCGGCCTGACGAGAAGCTCAATACCGGCAAAGGTTGGTTGAGGAAACAGGGGAGTGGATAGGATGAGGGGCTTCGGAGTTGGGCGATTTAGGATTGGACTTGCGCTGGCACTGGCCTGCGCCGCAGGCAGCGCACGCGCGGAGATTTCCGGCGATGTGGTGCGCGTCGGCGTGCTCAACGACATTTCCGGCATCTTCCAGGACACCAACGGCATGGGCTCGGTGGAAGCCGCGCGCATGGCGGCGGAGGATTTCAACGGCGGGGCTAAGGGCATCAAGGTCGAGATCGTCTATGCCGATCACCAGAACAAGGCCGACGTCGGATCTGCGATCGCGCGCAAATGGCTCGATGTCGAAGGCGTCGATGCCATTGTCGACGTGCCGAACTCGGCCGTCGGCCTCGCCATCAACACCATCCTGCGCGATAGCAGGATGACGTTCCTGGCGTCGTCGACCGCAAGCTCCGATCTCACCGGCAAGGCCTGCTCGCCGAACACCATTCAATGGGTCAACGACGCCTGGGCGACCGGCAACACCACCGCGGCCGCGATGATGCAGCGCGGCGGCAAGGACTGGTATTTTGTGACCGTCGACTACGCACTCGGCAAAGGCATTGAAGCTGAAGCGACGAACTATATCGAGAAGCACGGCGGCAAGGTCCTGGGATCGAGCAAGCATCCGCTCGGCACATCGGACTTCGCGTCCTTTCTGCTGCAGGCGCAGAACTCGAAAGCAAAGGTGATCGGGCTCGCCAATGCCGGCGGCGACACCATCAACGCGGTGAAGCAGGCGGCCGAGTTCGGCATCCAGCAGGGCGGCCAGACCATGGTCGCGTTCCTGCTGTTCGTGAACGACGTCCACGGCATGGGCCTGAAGGTCGCGCAGGGCCTGCAGCTGCTGGAGGCCTTCTACTGGGACATGAATGACGACACCCGCGCGTTTGCAAAACGCTTCGCCGCGCGTCCCGGCATGAACGGCAAGATGCCGAGCGGCAACCAGGCCGGCGTCTATGCCGCGACGCTCGCCTACCTCAACGCGGTTGCCGCCACCGGCAGCGACGACGCCAAGGCCGTGGTGCCGCAGATGAAGACCTTCAAGGGCATGGACAAGCTGTTCGGCGAGACCGCGATCCGCCAGGACGGCCGCGTCGTCCACCCGATGTACCTGTTCGAGGTGAAGAAGCCGGAGGAGTCGAAATACCCTTACGACTATTACAAGCTGATCGCGACCATCCCTGCCGACCAGGCCTTCCGCCCGCTGGCCGATGGCGGCTGCTCGCTGGTGAAGTGAGGCGCGCTCCGTTTGCCTCGCCCCGCTTGCGGGGAGAGGATGACGCGCTCGAAGAGCGCGGCGGGTGAGGGGGACCCTCCACGAGTCGCAATCGTGGATGGAGCCCCTCACCCCGACCCTCTCCCCGTAAGAACGAGGAGAGGGAGAAGACCTACGCCGCCTTCGGGCTCGCTGCACCGTCCGTCACCTTCACCCGCGCCAGCATCTCGGCCGCCGTCATCACATGCGCTGTCGAGAACGCGAGGATCGTCAGCGTGGCGCGATGCACCTGCTCGGCTGACAGAGCGCCCTGGCCGACATCCGGATAGTCGAACGTGCCCGTCGCATCCGACAGGAAGACCACCTTGTAATTGTGGAACATGGCGTCCCGCGCGGTGGCGTGGCAGCAGTTCTCGGTCGTCGTCCCTGAAATGATGACCGTCGTGATGCCCCATTCGCGCAGGATGAGGTCGAGGTCGGTGGCGAAGAACGCGCTGTAGCGGTGCTTCTTGATGACGTGCTCGCTCGGCGCGGGTGCGAGGTCATTGAAGATCTCGACGCCCGCGGTGCCATCGACCAGCGACGACCGGTCGGCGATGGGCGAATAGAGATCGTCATAGAGCCCCATGTCGCTGCCGTCGCGGCGATGCACATGCGCGGTGTAGATGACGCGGATGCCCTTGTCGCGACAGGCCTTCAGCGTTTGCGCCAGCCGGGGCACCATGGCGGCCGCTTGCGCGGAACGCAGCTTGGCGCCCTCGGCCACGAAATCGTTCTGCATGTCGACAACGATCATGACGGTTCGGGCGGGATCGATGATGTCGCATTGGTAGCCCATGTGGTGTCTCCTCTTCTAAAGGGAGATATTTCTACATCCCCCGCGGCAGCCGTTCTTGGCTGCGCCGGCCAATCGCTGGCCTGTGCTTGCCAGAACCGGGCGGCGGACGCAGAATATCCCGCTGCCGGGTTGGGTGGGAGCAAGGTCCGATGCAGACCCCAGATCACACAGTCGTCGCGCAAACGCTTGTCGCGCCAGGTGACAGTTTCGACCGCTGGCATCACGTCACCTGCCGCGAGTTCTCGTTGACCGAATGCCGCCGGGTCGCCGACGAGGCGTTTGCCGCGTCGATCTCGATCCGCAATTTTGGCCCGCTTGCGATCAACGACATCTGGTCGTCGACCCCGGCGGCCGACCGGATCCGGGTGGTGCGCAGCGCGAGCGACGTCCGCCGGGACCCGCGCGACTATTTCATGCTTTGGCTCACGTTGCGCGGCGAGGTCGGCTTTACACAGGGCGGGCGCGAGGTGCAGATGCGCCGCGGCGATCTCATGCTCCATGACCAGGCGCAGCCGTTCACGCTCGAATTCGCCCCGAGCGCGCGTTCGATCATGGTGTCGATCCCGCGGCCGCTGCTGCTCGCGCGCCTGCCGGATGCGCAGCGCCTGACCGCACGGCGGGTCGGCAACGATTCGAAAGTGGGAGCGCTGGCGGGATCGCTGATCGGCCGGTTGACGCGGCTCGATGATGCGGCGGGACCGGCTGCGGTACGGCTCGGCGCCTCGGCGCTCGACATTTTCGCAACGACGCTGCAAACCGAGCTGACGGATGACATGCCGCGGCACGGCGACGAACGGCTGGCGCGGGTCAAGGGCTACATTCTCGCCAATCTCGACGATTCCGAGCTCGATCTCGATGCGATCGCCAAGGCGCAGCATATGGCGCCGCGCACGCTCAATCGCCTGGTCGCGCGCGAGGGTACGACGCCGATCCGCTGGCTCTGGCAGCAGCGTCTCGCCGGCGCCTACCGGGCGCTGGCCGAACGACGCTTCAGCCACGTCACCGATGTCGCGTTGAGTTTCGGCTTCAGCGACGTCTCGCATTTCAGCCGCGCCTTCAAGGCCGCGTTCGGCCGGTCGCCCCATCAGGTGATGGGGTGACGCGCGGATCGACCTTTCGTCACGGCGCGCAGGAGAAACTCGACGCCGCGATCACCGGTCCAGTCTTGTGGTGCGGCCAGGCCGGCCAGCGGCACAGCGGCAGCGCGCGCAACGTCTCGAAACCCGGCGCCTGCACTTTCTGCTCCGTCACTTCCAGATCGGCGGGCGTCTTGCCGTTCTCGACCCAGTCGACCAGCACCGCCAGCATGTCGACATTCGCCGGCGCGCCGGAGCCGACATGGTCGACGCCGGGCGCGGTGTAGAGCCGCGCAAACTCCGCCGTCTTCTCCTTGCCGAGCGTCTTCTCGACAGTCTCGAAATAGCGGATGCCGGCATAAGGGCTTTGCGCATAATCGGCCATGTGCTCGAGGATCACGAGCTTGCCGCCATGGGTGTGGAAGCGGCTGAGATCCGTATCGGTTGAATCCATCAGCGCGGAGACCTGCCGCACGCGATCCTTGTAGTCCTCCGGCCTGTAGGTCGTGACGTCGAGTTTTGGATCGCGCGCGAAGACATACTGGATTCCGCCGGCGCCGTAGATCCAGGCGATGCCGTTGGTGGGCGCGGGCGGTTGCGCCGGCGCCGTGGTGCCGAGCCACCACGCCTTCCATCCGCCGGTCGGGCCGAATGCCGGTGTGTTCTCGCCGGACACGCCCCAGCCCGGATAGTCGTCGAGCCCGTTGGCGAGCGGGAACGAAAATTTGTAGGTCGCATGCAGCGTGTCGATCGCCGCGATCTGCTTGTCGGTCAGACAGTCGTCGCCGCTCTGGCCCGCCGCGCATGCCAGCGAGGCCGGCTTGAACGCGGCCTTGCAGCCGACCGGGTCCTGCACCAGCGCGTCGTCGGAGCCGTCCTGTCTGTCGCAGGCCTTCAGCACGGCATCTGCCACCAGCTTCACCTGGGCCGGGCGGATCCAGCCGTCGCCCATCGTGACAAGGCCCGAGCGGGTGCCGGCATGCTGCAGCCCCACCCAGTTGATCACGGGCACGCGCGCGAAAATGCCGTCGAAATCGTCGGGGTAGCGCTGCGCCATGGTCAGCGCCTCGCGGCCGCCTTCGGACGATCCCATGAAATACGTCTTCGCCGGCGGTTTGCCGTAGGCGCGCACAACAAGCGTCCGCGCTGCGTCGCGCACTTTCTTGTAGGCCTTGTGCGAAAAATTCTCGAACGCCTCGTCGTTGAGCGCGAACAGCTGGGGCGGCTCGCCGGGCTTCGACTCGTGGCCGGAATCGGTGCCGACGGTCGCGAAGCCGAGTGCCAGCGGCGAGGATTTGTCGAACGGATAGGCCGGCGGCAGGCCAAGGCCGCTGATCAGCACGCCGTTGAAGCCGCCGCCGCCATACTGCAGCGAGCGGCCGTTCCACTCCACCGGCAAGTTGACCTCGAACTTGATCGGCGGTGCCGTGGGATCGGCGGGATCGATATGGGCGAGCACCTTGCAGAAGGCGGGATTGGCCGGGACGACGCGGCCGGATGGTGTCGGTCCCTTCTCGGCAACCGCGAGCGGCGACGGCGCCTGGAGCATTGCGCTATCGACCTTGATCGTGCCATCGGCGGGGCCGGCAAGTCCGCTACAGGTGGCCACGGGATCGGCGAGCATCTGCGCCGCCGCCGCGTCGCCTGCGAATGACGTCAGCGTGGCAAGCGAAGCCGCAAGCGCCCATGCGCGCGCATCGATCTGCATTGTTTCCTCCCCGCAATAATTGTTGCCGTGGCAAGTATTTCACGCGAGGGGTCGGTGCACAATGGTTGCAAGCAGTTCCGTCATCCCCGCGCAAAGGCTCCGCCTTTGTCGCTGGAGGTGCTCGCGAAGCGAGCCTCGAAGGATGCACGGCCACCAGCTCGGCCGTCGACCCTTCGAGGGCCGCCGAAGAGGCGGCCACCTCAGGGCGACGGTGCGCAGGGGCTGCGCGGAGCAATGCCTACTGCGCGACCTTGCTGCTGCCTTGGGTGATCAGCCGCGCGGCGCGCTGGTTGCGGGCGTGGACCCAGAGCCAGCTCAGCGCGACGCTGAGGCGGTTGCGCAGGCCGATCAGGAAGTAGATGTGGGCGATGCCCCAGATCCACCACGCGAGCGCGCCGCGCAGCTTGATCTTGCCGAAGTCGATCACGGCGAGCCGCTTGCCGATCTGGGCGAGGCTGCCGGCATGCTTGTAATGGAACGGCGGCAGCGTTTCGCCCTTCAGCCGCGCCTTGATCAGGGCTGCGGCGTAGCGTCCTTCCTGCTTTGCGGCCGGCGCGATGCCGGGCACCGGATTGCCGTCCGGGCCCTTGATGGTGACGGTGTCGCCGACGGCGAAGATATCGGGATGGCCGGGCACGGTGAGATCCGGCTCGACCTGCAACCGGTGCGCGCGATCGGCCGGCGCGTTCAGCCATTCGGCGGCGCGCGAGGCGCGCACGCCGGCGGCCCAGACGATGGTGCGCGCCGCGAGCTTCTTGCCGCCATAGACCACGCCGTCGGCCGCGCATTCGGTGACCGCTTCGCCGAGCACCACCTCGACGCCGAGGCTCTGCAGCGCGCGCTGCGCATAGGCCGAGAGATCGTCCGGGAAACCGGCCAGCACGCGCGGGCCGGCCTCGATCAGCACCACGCGCGCCATCCGCGTGTCGATGTGGCGGAAGTCGCGCGGCAGCGTGTCCTTGGCGAGGTCGGCGATGGTGCCGGCCATCTCGACGCCGGTCGGGCCCGCGCCGACCACGACGAAGGTGAGCAGCGCCGCGCGCGCGTCCGGATCGGTCTCGCGCTCGGCGCGCTCGAACGCAACCAGAATGCGCCGCCTGAGCGTGGTGGCGTCCTCCAGCGTCTTCAGGCCGGGCGCGAACGGCTCCCATTCGTCATGCCCGAAATAGGCGTGGCGCGCGCCGGTGGCGAGGATCAGCGTGTCGTAGGGAATGCTGCCGCCGTCATCGAGCTGCACCTGCTTTCCGGCCGCATCGACGCCGCAGACATTGGCAAACAGCGTCGTCACCTCGGGCCGGTCGCGCAAGAGATAGCGGATCGGCCAGGCGATCTCGCTGGTCGCAAGCGATGCGGTCGCGACCTGATAGAGCAGCGGCTGGAACAGATGGTGGTTGCGGCGGTCGATCAGCGTGATCTCGACCGGCGCGCCGGAGAGACCGAAGGCGGATTCCAACCCGCCGAAGCCGGCGCCGACGATCACCACGCGATGAGGTTTGGCCGGCGCTTGCGTCATGAGATGTCGCTCTCGGTTCCGAACGGCTTCGTCATTTGATTATGTAGTCATTCGCAGCCTCATTCCAACACGAAATGCCCGATCGCCCGATAGCGAAACCCAATCGTTGCAACGTCATGCATCCTGCGGCGCGGCTGCTGCGACGGCTCGTCGCCGCATCGGCAGGAATAGTCCCGCGACAGCGCCAGCAAACGACAGCGTTGCTGCAAGGCTCATCGCGGGAGCAAATCCGCTGGTGAAATGTCCGGATGAATCGGCGGCGCCATTGGCTACGAGGCTCGCCACCAGCGCCGCGATGCCGAACATGCCGCCGAGGAAGCGGCCCATGTTGAAGATACCAGACGCCTTGCCCATCTCGCTGACGGCAACCGCGCTCAGCACCGCGTTCTGCGCAGCCGGCATCGCCATCGAGACGCCGACGCCAGCGAGCACCAGCGGCGCAACCAGCGCGGAATAGGACACCGACGGGCCCACGATCTCGCTGATCCAGCCGAGCCCGATCGCCTGCATTAGCAGACCGGTGACGACCAGCGAGCGCTCGCCGAACCGGTTGACGGCGGCGCCGGCGATCGGTGCCGTGACGAACAGCGTCGCCGTCCACGGCAATAGCCGCAGCCCGGCGCCGAAGGCGTCGAAGCCGAGCGCGATCTGCAGGAACTGCGGCAGCAGGAACAGCACGCCGTACATCGCGGCATAGAACAGCACGCTTGCGGCCATGCCGGAGGCGAACGGTCTTGCCGCGAACAGCCGCATCGGCACCATCGGGTTCGTCGCACGCAGCTCCCACAACACGAACATCACAGCCAGCGCGGCGCCGGCGATCAGCGCGCCGGTCACCTCCGCGCTGGCCCAGCCGACGCTGTTGCCGCGCAACAGGCCCCAGACCAATGCCAGCGCGGCGAGCGCGACCAGCGACAGTCCCGCGACGTCGAGCGGCGCTGCCGGTCCAAAACTTTCGCGCAGGCGCGCCAGCACGAGGGTAATCGCGACCAGGCCGATCGGCAGGTTGATCCAGAAGATCCAGCGCCAGCCGAGATGCTCGGTGATGAAGCCGCCGATCGCGGGGCCGATGATCAGCGCGCATCCGGTGACGCCGCTGAAAATGCCGAGCGCGCGGGCGCGTTCCTCCCGGCCGAAGGCGCCGCTGAGGATCGCCATCGCCAGCGGCATCACCAGCGCTGCGCCTGCGCCCTGCAGGGCGCGGGCGGCGATCAGTGCCGCGGCGTTGCCGGCCAGCGCGCAGGCCACCGATGCCACCACGAACAGGCCGATCCCGGCCGCGAACATTTTCCGGCGCCCGAAGCGGTCGCCGAGCGCGGCGCCGGTCAACAGCAGCACCGCGAAGGTCAGGTTGAAGGCGTTGACGGTCCATTGCAGCGTCTCCACCGGACTGCCGAAATCGGCGCGGATGGTCGCGAAGGCCGTGGTCATGATCATGGCGTCCAGCGCCATCATGAAGGATGCCAGCGCGGTGAGGCCGAGCACCCAGCGCTGTTCGGCGCGCTCTCGAGGGGTCTGCATGGTCGTTCTCCGTTGGCGTGCGGCAAGGTTGCGGCGCGCTTCGCAGGCCAGGACGAACCGGGGCCGGCAAAGGATGCGGCCGAAAATAACTTTTGACGGACCGCATCCTTTGGCGGTCGGCAAACGTCCTTGGGTCTGACGCGGCCTGTTCCGGCCGCAGAGATCGAGCCAAGGAGGTTGCGATGAGACGGACCCTGATCAGGTACAAGGCGAAGCCGGAGATGGCCGAGAAGAATGCCGAGCTGGTTTCGGCGGTGTTCGCCGAGCTGAAGGCGGCAAAGCCGGATGGCGTGCGCTATCTGACCTTGCGGCTGGAGGACGATACCTTCATCCACATGGTCGAGACCGCGGCCGACGACGGCTCGAGCCCGATCCCGAAGCTCGCGGCGTTCCAGGTCTTCCAGGACGGCATCCGCGATCGTTGCGCCGAGCCGCCGCTGGTTCGCAGTGCCGTGATTGTCGGCAATTATCGTATGCTGGATGAGCCGTGAACCGAGTGAACCGACTTGGCGGAGCCATCATGACGTCACCACCCCAAGCGCCTGAAGCGACCGAGGTCGACGCGCTGCTGGCGGCGATGCGGCCCAGGCTGCATCGCTACTGCGCCCGTATGGTCGGATCGGTCATCGATGGCGAGGATGTGCTGCAGGACGCGCTGATCAAGGCGGTGGAGGCCTTTGCGTCCGCAGCGCCAATCCAGAACGTGGAAGCCTGGCTGTTCCGGATCGCGCACAACACCGCGCTCGATTTCCTCAGGCGGCGCAATCGCCAGGACGCGCTCCACGCGCCGGAGGAGGTGGACATGATGGCCGGAGAGCTCGATGATGTCAGCCGCCGCGAGATCGCAGCGGCGAGCCTGCGCACTTTCATGCGTCTGCCGGTGGCGCAGCGCTCCAGCGTGATCCTGATGGACGTGCTCGGTTGCTCGTTGCAGGAGGTCTGCGGCATCATGGATTTCAGCCTGCCCGCGGTGAAGGCGGCGCTACACCGCGGACGGACGCAGTTGCGGGATTTCGCCCGCGAGCCCGACGACGCGCCGCGGCCCGGCCTGTCGCCGGCCGATCGCAACAGGCTGAATGCCTATGTCGGCCGCTTCAACGCCCGCGACTTCGACGCCATCCGCGCCATGATCGCCGATGACGTCAGGCTCGAGCTCGTCAATCGGACACGGCTCAACGGCAAGGCCGAGGTGTCGCGCTACTTCGGCAATTATTCGAAGATCCACGATTGGCACCTGGTGACCGGACAGGTCGAGGGACGCCCCGCGATCCTGGTGTTCGACCCGGACGCACGAGGCGCGCCGCCGCGCTCGTTCATGCTGCTCGACTGGTCGGCCGACAAGGTTGCGACGATCAGGGATTTTCGGCATGCGGACTATGCGATCGATGGCGCCGAATGGGTGGTGGATAAAGGGTGACCGGTCGGCGCTCCGCGCGTTGCGCAATGATCGCGCCACAAACTCAGCGTCGTCCCGGCCTCCGAGCCGGGACCCATAACCACGAATGACAATCGTTCTTGCACGCTGGGGCCTCAGCGCTCTTCAACAATCCAATCCTGTGGTTATGGGTCCCTGCCTTCGCAGGGACGACGGCCGCTACCGCGTCTTGCCGCCGAACTCGCCGCTGGCGATACGCGCAACGCGGTTGCCGGCTGCGGCCGGGGTGCTGCCCCTGCTTGAGAAGCCGTCATCGCCCGTCTCATGTGGCGCTTCGCCGAGGCGTTCGCCGGGCCAGAACGTCAGGGCCAGCATCAGCGCAAGGTTGACGAGCGTGCCGACCGTCGTGCCGGTGTGCTGGTAGGTCAGCGCATATTCCGGATATTTTCCGGCGACGACCCGGTCGATCACGACGAGCGCGATCCAACCCACCATCACGCAGACCGGGTCCCATCCGATGTCGCGGATACGCATCGATTGCAGCATGAAGGTCATGGCAAGCACGACATAGAAGCCGATCAACAGCGGCATGCTGTTGGCGGCTTGCGCCAGCAGCACATCCGTCCGGCCGCTCGCCGGTGCATTGCCGGTGATGCCGAACACCAGCATCAGGTAGCCGCAGCCGACCACGAAGCTGAAGAAGAAATAGGCCAGCCGGCCGAGCCGGGCGTTGAAGCCGAAAATGTAGTTCAACAACATGCGACGCGTCCCTTTGGACCGAGCCTCGTCCGGCGATGCTTTCGAGAGCATGAAGTCCGGGACGGCTTCCCGGGACGTGGTTTCCGAGCGCTTTACCGAATCCTTAAAGCCTGCTGCAGTGCGGCGGCGGTCTCCGGAGGGAGCGGGGTGCGACAATCGTTGCCTACGCAACCGGCATTATATTTCTTGCTTTGCCCGGTTTAGACGAATTATGATGCACAGTGCTCGGGTATGCGCCGAAGGTTCTAATAGGGTGCCGTCGGTTCATGCTTGCTGCAGACTTGCGATATCGCGCACAAAACACGTCACAGAACGACGCGCGTATAGCGTGACCCCCGGGCCCTCGTGATCGAGCCTGGCGGGATCTTTGGTTGAGGAGGGGAGTGAATATGAAAAAGGCATTTTGGCTGGCAGGCGCCATGGCACTGGCGCTCGCGCAGCCCGCGACGGCGGCTGACAGCGTCAAGATCGGCTTTGTCTCGACCTTCAGCGGTCCGACCGCCGTGATCGGCAACGACATGCGCAATTCGTTCGAACTCGCGCTCGACCATCTCGGCCGCAAGATCGACGGCAAGCCGGTCGAGGTGATCTACGAGGACGACCAGCAGAAGCCCGATGTCGGCAAGCAGAAGACCGAGAAGCTGGTGCAGTCCGACAAGGTCGACTTCATCGTCGGCTACATCTGGTCGAACGTGCTGCTGGCGTCGCTGAAGACCGCGGTCGATTCCAAGACCTTTTTGATCTCGGCCAATGCCGGTCCGTCGCAGCTCGCCGGCGAACTGTGTTCGCCCTACGTGTTCTCGACCTCCTGGCAGAACGACCAGACCCCGCAGGCGGTCGGCACCTACATGAACCAGAAGGGCGTCAAGTCGGTATTCCTGATCGGCCCGAACTACGCCGCGGGCAAGGACATGCTGGCCGGCGTCAAGAGCACCTTCAAGGGCGAGGTGGTCGGCGAGGAGTATACGGTGTGGCCGAGCCAGCTCGATTTCTCCGCCGAACTCACCAAGGCGAAGAATTCCAAGGCCGAGTCGATCTTCGTGTTCTATCCGGGCGCGGCCGGCGTGCAGTTCCTGAACCAGTATGCGCAGGCCGGCATCAAGCAGCAGATCCCGCTCTATACCGCCTTCACCATCGACGAATTGTCGCTGCCGCTGCAGAAGGACAATGCGCTCGGCGTTCCCGGCGCGCAGCAATGGGTCAACGATCTGCCCAACGAGGAGAACAAGAAGTTCGTCGCCGACTACCGCAAGAAGTATCCGGGCCTGCGCCCGACGTTCTACGGCGCGCAATCCTATGACGCTGCCAACCTCATCAACAGCGCCGTGGTCGCGGTGAAGGGCGACCTGACGAAGAAAGACGCGATGAAGGCCGAGATGGAGAAGGTGAACTTCAAATCGGTGCGCGGCCTGTTCAAGTACGGCAACAACCACATTCCAGTCCAGAACTTCTATCTGCAGGACGTGGTCAAGGACGCCGACGGCCAGCTCTCGCTGAAGACGGTCGCGACCATCGTCAAGGATGACCAGGATCGCTTCCACGACAAGTGCGCGATGAAATAACTCTTGGGCAATCTTGGCCCGAGCCTTGCTTTTCATTCACCTCGCCCCGCTCCTGCGGGGAGAGCATAGGCCGCCTCCGGCGGCCGTTCTTGAAGAAGAACGCCGAAGCAAAGCTTCGGCTATGCGCGAAGCGATTGGGTGAGGGGCTCCTTCCACGAGTTCGATTCGTGGAGATGGCCGCTCACCCCAACCCTTTCAGGGCGAGCTTTGCTCGTCCCGGCCGCGCAAGAGCGGGGCCGAGGGAGAACAACAAGCCGTAAAAGCGGCAGCGCATGCGCGCTGCCGCTGTTTTGTTTCAGCCCGATATGAAGGATCCATGTACCTCGTCGTCGAACAACTGCTGAACGGCCTGCAATTCGGCCTGCTGCTGTTCCTGCTGGCAGCCGGACTGACGCTGGTGTTCGGCATCATGGACTTCGTCAATCTGGCGCACGGCTCGCTCTACATGATGGGCGCCTATTTCGCGGCGACCTTCGTGGCCTGGACCGGCAGTTTTGTTCTTGGCGCGCTGATGGCGCTGGGCGCCACGCTGCTGCTCGGCATCGCGCTCGAATATGCCGCGCTGAGGCATCTCTACGGCCGCGACCATCTCGACCAGGTGCTGGCGACATTCGGCCTGATCCTGTTCTTCAACGATGCCGTCCGGCTGATCTGGGGCCCGGCCGGTCTCGCGCTGCCGCTGCCGGTCTGGCTCACCGTTCCGGTGCAGATCATTCCCGGCGTGTACTATCCGGCCTACCGGCTGATGATCATCGTGGTCGCGCTGGCGGTCGCAGCATTGCTCTATCTCGTCGTGATGCGCACCCGCGTCGGCATGCTGATCCGCGCCGGCGCCTCCAACCGCGAGATGATCGGGGCGCTCGGCATCAACATCAAGCTGCTGTTCACGTTGGTGTTCGGCCTTGGCGCCGCGCTCGCCGGGCTCGCCGGGCTGATGCAGGCGCCGATCCTCACCGTGCAGATTGGCATGGGCGAGAACATCCTGATCCTCGCTTTCGTCATCATCGTGATCGGCGGCATCGGCTCGATCCGCGGCGCGTTCATGGCCGCGGTGTTCGTCGGCATCATCGACACGATGGGCCGAGCCTTCCTGCCCGACCTGCTGCGCAAGGTCTTGAGCGGGGCTGCGGCCTCCACCGCGGCGCCGGCGTTGTCCTCGATGCTGATCTATCTCTTGATGGCCATCATCCTCGTGCTGCGGCCTGAAGGGCTGTTCCCGGCGGCCAAACGATGATGCCCAAGCTCAACGCCTCCAATTCCGTCGCGGCGCTGCTCTGCGCTGCCCTGGTCTTGCTGCCGGTCTATTCGGCGGTGACCGGCAACATCTTCATCCTGACGCTCTTCACCCGCATCGTGATCTTCGCGCTGGCCGCCGCCAGCCTGAACCTGATCATGGGCTATGGCGGCATGATGAGCTTTGGCCACGCCGCCTATCTCGGCATCGGCGGTTATGCCGTCGGCATCCTCGCCACTGAAGGCATCGGCTCCGGCTTCATCCAGTGGCCGGTGGCGCTCGCGGTCTCGGCGCTGTTCGCGTTGGTGATCGGCGCGCTGAGCCTGCGCACCCGCGGCGTCTACTTCATCATGATCACGCTCGCCTTTGCGCAGATGGCCTATTACATCACCTCCGGCCTGTCGCGTTACGGCGGCGACGACGGCCTCACCGTCTACAAGCGCAGCGATTTCGCCGGCCTGATCGACCTCTCGAACCGCACCCAGTTCTATTACCTCTGCCTGGCCTGCCTGTTCGGCGGCCTCTATCTGATCTGGCGCATCGTCAATTCGCGCTTCGGTCTCGTGGTGCAGGGCGTCCGCTCCAACGAGCAGCGCATGCAGGCGATCGGCTTCCATGCCAACCGCTATCGCCTGGTCTGCTTCGTGATCGCGGGCACCATCTGCGGCCTTGCCGGTGCGCTGCTTGCCAACAACACCGACTTCGTCAGCCCCGCCGTGATGTACTGGACCCGCTCCGGCGACCTCATGGTGATGGTGATCCTGGGCGGCATGGGCTCCCTGTTCGGCCCTGTGATCGGCGCGATCGTCTATCTCCTGCTCGAGGAGCTGCTGTCGCAGGTCACCGAATATTCGGGACTGATCCTCGGTCCGGTGCTGCTGTTGATCGTGCTGTTCGCGCGCGGCGGCATCATGGGCCTGCTCGGGAGGATGCGCCGTGCCTGATTCCCTGGCTGAGCCCCTGCTCCGCGTCGAAAATCTGGTCCGTCGCTACGGCGGCATCACCGCGACCGACAACCTCTCGATGGAGGTGGTGCCGGGCGAACTGCACGCCATCATCGGCCCCAACGGCGCCGGCAAGACCACGCTGATCAGCCAGCTCACCGGGCAGGTGATGCCGAACTCCGGCACCATCCGCTTCGCCGGCCGCGATGTCACGGGCCTGCCGTCCTATAAGCGCAGCCGGCTCGGGCTGGCGCGCTCGTTCCAGATCACATCGCTGCTGAAGGATTTCTCGGCGATCGACAATGTCGCGCTGGCGGCGCAGGCGCACGACGGCCACTCCTTCCGCTTCTGGGGCAATGCGCGCAAGGAGCGGCGTCTGCGCGACGCCGCGCGCGCGGCGCTGGAGCGCGTCGGCCTCGGTAAGCGTGCCGATGTGCTGGTGTCGCAATTGAGCCATGGCGAGCAGCGCGAGCTCGAGCTCGCGGTCGCGCTCGCCACCAAGCCGCAGCTGTTGCTGCTCGACGAGCCGATGGCCGGGCTCGGCGTCACCGAATCCGCGCGGATGGTTGCGCTGCTGAAAGAGCTGCGCAAGGAAGTGACCATCGTGCTGGTCGAGCACGACATGGAGGCGGTGTTCGCGCTGGCCGACCGTATCACGGTACTGGTCTATGGCCGCGTCATCGCCTGCGACGTGCCGGATGCGATCCGCAAGCATGAAGAGGTCAAGCGCGCCTATCTCGGCGAACAGCATGCGGTGACAGGCCATGGCTGATATCAAAACCGCTGAAACCCTGCTCGAAGTCGATGGAATCGAGACCTGCTACGGGTTGAGCCAGGTGCTGTTCGGCCTGTCGCTGCAGATCAGATCGGGCGAGATGGTCGCGCTGATGGGCCGCAATGGCATGGGCAAGACCACGACCATCCGCTCGATCATGGGCCTGACGCCAGCGCGATCGGGCGCGATCCGCTTCGCCGGCGAGGCGGTGCGCGGCCTGGCGTCCTACAAGATCGCAAAGCTCGGCATCGGCCTGGTGCCCGAGGGACGCCAGATCTTTCCGAACCTGACGGTGCGCGAAAATCTCGTCGCCGCCTCGGGCAACCGGTTCGGCGCCTCCAATCCCTGGACCATCGACAAGATCCATGCGCTGTTTCCGCGGCTCGCCGAACGCACAGGCAATATGGGCGTCACGCTGTCCGGCGGCGAGCAGCAGATGCTCGCGATCGGCCGCGCGCTGATGACCAACCCAAAACTCCTGATCCTCGACGAGGCCACCGAAGGCCTTGCGCCCCTGATCCGCGGCGAGATCTGGAGCTGCCTGTCGATGCTGAAGGGACGCGGGCAGTCGGTGCTCGTGATCGACAAGAACGTCGGAAACCTCGCCCGCATCGCCGACCGCCACTACATCATCGAGCGCGGCAAGGCGGTGTGGAGCGGGACCAGCGAGCAGCTGATCGCCGAGCCGGAGCTGCAGCACAAGTATTTGGGGATTTGAGCAGCAAGCATTGCCGTATAGCCGTCATCCTGAGGAGCCTGCGTAGCAGGCGTCTCGAAGGATCGATGGCCCGGCTGGTGGCCGTGCATCCTTCGAGACGCGCTACGCGCTCCTCAGGATGACGGATCAGAGAGGCGTGCTGCCGCCTCACCGCGAAGAGCTTCGCAGCAGTCGTTTGGCTGCATCGGCCGCGGCCGCCGCATAGGCCCGATCGCCATGCACCAGCATCAAGGAGATCGCGCCCTCGGAGAGCAGCCAGATCTCGCGCGCACGGCGGTGAGCCTCGCGGACGCCAGCCCGCTTCAGCAAGTCGCCGAGGTGGGTTTCAAGCAGTGCTTTGTGCCGACGCGCAATTGCCCGTGCGGGATGGCCGGGGAGATCGGCCAGTTCGATGACCAGCCTGGTAAATCCCGAGCCGGCCCATCGCGGCCGGTCCGCCCAGACCGCGAGGTCGCGGAATAGGCCGTCAACGATCGCCGCCGGCGAGCCGGACAGCTTGTCACCGAACGTGGCGAACGCGGCCAAGGCCAATTCGTTCTGGGCTTCCAGCACGAAGGCGAGCAGCTGATCCTTGCTTTGAAAATGATTGTAGAGCGTGCGCTTCGTGACCCTCGTCGCCGCTGCGATTTCGTCCATGCTCACGCGGCTATATCCGCGCTGGCGAAACAGGACGTAGGCGGCAGCAAGGATGCGCTGTCGTGTCGGTTCTGCAGATCGTGCCATGCAGTCACCCCAGAGTATACCAGGTAGTGAATTTACACCGGCCGAAAAACCGATTGGAATGGCATCTGTGACTTTTTCAGCCCGTTGTAATCAGTTTCTTCCCTCGCGCTGCGAAGGCAATCGTCATGCCCGACCCATTGACGCTCAGAGAAATCAGAGCCCGTCCGGTGGTGCTCAAGCTGAAGCGGCCTGTGGTCGCGCGCATTGTCACGATATCGGAGTGGCCGCTCGTTCTCATCGATCTCGTGACCGAGGAGGGCATCGTCGGGCGAAGCTATCTCGAGCCCTATATCGTGAAATCGATGCGATATCTGGTTCCCGCACTTCACGACCTCAGCGAGTTGCTCAAAGGTCGAAGCGTGGCGCCAGTCGAGCTCTTCGAGGCAGCGCGCAGATCCCTGCACTTTGTCGGCTACGAGGGATTGTCGATGATCGCCGCGTCGGGTCTCGACATGGCTGCGTGGGATGCGTTGGCGAAGGCCGCAAACAAGCCGCTGTGCGTGCTGTTAGGTGCTACGGTCGGCGCCGTGAGGTCCTACAACAGCAACGGCCTTTGGTTGAAAGAGCCGGCCGCCGTCGCAGCCGAAGCCTTGGAGTTGCGGGACGAAGGAGGATTCTCCGCTCTGAAATTGCGGCTCGGCCGAAGCGATCCGCGCGAAGATTTGGCGACGCTCGACGCGGTGCGCAAAGCGGTCGGTGAGCGCATGCATCTGATGGTCGACTACAACCAGGGGCTAAATCTCGCCGAAGCCATCGAGCGCTGCCATATGATCGACGACCATGGCCTCGACTGGATCGAAGAGCCCGTGCTCTACGACAATCTCGACGGGCACGCCCAGCTTGCGGCAGAGCTGAAGACACCGATCCAGATCGGGGAGAACTTCTATGGCCCGAGGGAGATGCACAAGGCGATCGCGAAGAAGGCTTGCGACCTTGTGATGCCTGATTTCATGCGCATCGGCGGAGTGACGGGCTGGATGCGCGCGGCAGCGATCGCCGGCGCAGCGGGCATACCGATATCAACGCATCTTTATCCGGAAGTCGCCGCTCACGTCATGCGTGCAACGGAGACCGCGCATTGGCTGGAGTGGCAGGATTGGGCCGATCCAATTCTCGAGCGGCCATATGAAATAAAGGATGGCCTTTTGCATATTCCCGACGCGCCCGGCCTCGGCTTGGAATGGAACGAACGGGCTGTTGCCGCAAACCTCGCGAGTCTCTAGCCGCAGAGTGGGTTGGTTCGAGGGGGTGCCCCGCGCGTGGCTCCCCCTCAAAACATCTCGAAATACTCGCGGTGCTCCCAGTCCGACACCTCGGCCTGGAAACGCTCGATCTCCGCATTCTTGATGAAGACGTAATAGTCGACGAACTCTGGTCCCAGCGCCCCGCGGAAGAACGGATCGTCGTTGAGTGCGAACACCGCTTCGCGCAACGATTTCGGCAGCAGCGCGGCCTTGGTCTCGTAGGGCGTGTCGGCGGACGGGCCAGGATCGAGCTTGCGGTCGACGCCGTCGAGGCCGGAGAGGATCTGGCTTGCCATGTAGAGATAGGGGTTGGCGGCTGGCTCACCGATCCGGTTCTCCAGCCGCGTCGCCGGATCGCCGGCACCGCCGAGCACGCGGATCATCACGCCGCGGTTGTCGCGGCCCCAGATCGCGCGGTCCGGCGCCAGCGAATAGGAGCGGTAGCGCTTGTAGCCGTTGATGGTTGGCGTCGTGAACACGGTAGAGGCCCGCGCGTGCTCGATCAGGCCGGCGAGCCAAGCGCGGCCGAGCGGGCTGAGCGGCTCGCCGGCTTCCTTGGCCATGAAGACGTTCTCGCCATTGGCGCGCGACACCAGCGACTGGTGCAGGTGCCAGCCCGAGGCAAACACGTTCGGCAGCTTCGGCCGGCACATGAAGGTCGCGTGATAGCCATGGCGGCGCGCGATCTGCTTCACCGCGGAGCGGAACAGCACCATGGTGTCGGCCGGTGCGAGCCCGACCGTCGGCGCGAAGGTGAATTCGCACTGGCTCGGGCCAAACTCGACCTCGACCGAGCGCAACGGCAGGTCGAGCGCGAGGATGTCGCGGCGGATGATCTCGAGCGCCGGCTCCATCAGATCGTAGCGCTGTTCGGTGAGGTACTGATAGCCGTGCGACAGCAGGCTCACCGACGGCGGCCGTCCGGGCTGGCCGGCATCCTCCGGCGCCATATGCGCATCGTCGAGCTTGAACAGATGGAATTCAACCTCGAGGCCCGCGACGAAATCGTAGCCGCGGTCTCCGAGCTGATCGAGCACCTTGCGATAGAGGTTGCGGGTCGCGAACGGCACCGGCCGTCCGTCGCTGAAATAGAGATCACAGAGCACCCAGCCGGTGTTCTCCGCCCAGGGCAGCACGCGGAACGTGGTGGGGTCGGCGACCATCAGCACGTCGGCCGCGCCCTCCATCTCCTTCATGCCGAAGCCGCCGCCGGCGGTGAACACCGGAAACACCGTCTTGTGCGAGGTGTCCTTGGCGAGCATCGTCGTGGTGATCGAGCAGCCACCCTCCAGCGAGCGCACCGCTTCGCCGGCGATCAGCGTCTTGCCGCGCAGGATGCCGTGCTGGTCCGGGAATGAGAGGCGGATGACCTCGAGGTTCTTTTCCTCGACGATGCGGCGGAGGCGGTTCGCGGCCTCCTTCTGCTCATCCGACCACAGGCCGTGACGCTCGACAAAGCTCAAGGCGTTACCCCTCTCTCAGTCGTCATTGCGAGGAGCTCGCGACAAAGTTGCACGCAATTTTGCGCTGAAGCGACGAAGCAATCCATGTCTCGCCAAGCGGCACGATGGATTGCTTCGCTTCGCTCGCAATGACGGAAGGACATGACTACTCCGCCGCCGTCAGATGATGCACCTTGCCTGCGATCTCGCGCGGCACTGGAGCGGCCCACGGCGCGCCGCGGCGGCGCTTGACGTCGACCTCCATCCAGTAGAGCTCCCAGCCTAGCGTCGGCCCGATGCCGTCCATCGTCGCCGGGCCCTGGATGCTGCGCGCCGAGGCGTCGTCTAGGAACAGCATCGGCTTCTCGCCGCCGGCAACCTTCTCGATCTCTTGCCGCAGCAGGCGGCGGTACTGCACGATCGCCTTGTCGCTCTGGCCGAGATGCTCGTTGGTGCGGTCCTGGATCGCCCCCATCGATTCCACCGCCCACTGGTCGTGGACGTTGATGTCGGTACCCATGCCGGTATAGGTCTCGGTCGCCTGCTCGTGCGGATCGAAGCCGTAATCGTTGCTGCGGTTCTTGCGCGACTTGTAGTCGGGCAACGTGTAGAGCTCGAGCCGCTGGTCGCGCATCTTCTGCTTGTCGACCGGCGCCGCGTAGCTGGTGAAGATCGCATACCAGTAGCAGTTCTCGTCATCGACCGGCACGTGCCACTGCGTGATCGTCATCTCGGTCGACATCGGAATGACGAAGCCGTGCGGGAACAGCTGATTTGTCACCCGCACATGGGTGCGCTCCTCGTCGAGCTCGCGCAGCGCGATCAGGCGCAGGCCGTATTCGGTGTGCTCGACATTGATGATCGGCCGATCATATTCGCGCAGGATTTTGGTCATCGGCATGTCAGAGCCGGCGGATGCGCCGCGGAACTGCTTGCCGTAGGCGGCCGAGGTGTCCTCGTCCTCGAAGAAGCGATGCAGGAAGGAGGCGTGCGCCGGATCGATGCCGACCTCGAGCGCCTGCAGCCAATTGCAGTTCATGTGGCCCTTGAACGCGAAGGTGTGGCTGTCGGGTGCCACGAAGCAGTCGAGCTCCGGAAATGCCGGCGGGGTGCCTTCGCCGAGATAGGCCCAGAGGATGCCGCTCTTCTCGACCACCGGGTAGGAGCGCTGCTTGATGCCCTTGCAGAGCTGCGAGCCGGCAGGCTCGGCCGGCGTCTCGATGCATTGACCTGATACGTCGAACAGCCAGCCGTGGAAGGCGCAGCGCAGCCCGCCATGCTCGAGCCGGCCGAAGGCGAGGTCGGCGCCGCGATGTGCGCAGTGGCGGTCGATCAGCCCGTAGCTGCCGTCCTCGCCGCGGAACAGCACGAGGTTTTCGCCGAGCAGTTTGACCGGCCGCACCGGGCGCGGTCCCTCCAGTTCGTCGACCAGCGCCGCCGGCTGCCAGTACATCCGCATCAGCTTTCCGCAGGGGTCTTTGCGGCCGGTGCGGGTGATCAGATCGTTCGCTTCCTGGCTCATCATGGCGGCGTCTCCCGGATTTGGATTTGTTCGCCTATTGAACTTATGTGCGAATTATGCCATGTCTAATTCCAACAGCAAGCGCAATTTTTGAACCGTTCAAAGCCCAACCCAAACCTAAACCTCATGCCCAAGCTGAAGCGCAACGATCAGGACGAGCGCGCCACCGATTTCGTCGAGGCCCTCGATCGCGGTCTGCGGCTGTTGCAGGTGTTCGGCACCGTCTCCGGCCCGGCGACCTTGAGCGATCTGGCGCGCGCCGCCGACCTGCCGCGCGCCACCGCGCGCCGCATCCTGTTCACGCTCGCGCATGGCGGTTTTGTCGCGACCGACGGCAAGCTGTTCACGCTGACGCCGCATGTGCTGACGCTGGCGGGCTCGTTCCTGCAATCCAACCAGGTGGTGACGGTGCTGCAACCGGTGCTCGATCGCATCGCGACCGCGGCCCAGGAGATCGCGTCGCTCGCATTGCTCGACGGCGATGATGTCGTGTTCGTCGCGCGCTCGAGCCCGACCCGCGTGTTCTCCGCCGGTCTCGATATCGGCTACCGGCTGCCGGCGTTCTGCACCTCGGTCGGTCGCGCGATGCTTGGCCGGCTCGCCGATGCCGAACTCGCGGCGCGGCTGAAGGCGATGCGCCGCGATCCGGTGACGCCGCAGACGGTCACCGATCCAAAAAAACTGCTGGCCGTCATCATCGCCGATCGTGCGCAGGGCTATTCACTGGTCGACCGCGAGGCCGAACCGCATTTCCGCTCGATCTCGGTCCCGGTGCGCCGCTACGACGGCACCATCGTCGCCGCGATCAACATGGGCGCGCATGTCGATCGCGTACCGAAGCAGGAATTGATCGACCGTTTCCTGCCGCTGCTGCGCGACGGCGCTGATGATGTGAAGAGTAGGCTGCTTTAGCTCGGGCTACAGCGCCACGCTGCGCAGCCCGAACGAGCGCGCCTCGTTCTGCAGCACCGGCCGCACTGAATCGATCAGCCGCGCCGCGGCGGCGTCGACCGAGAGGCCGGCGGTGTCGACCACCGCCGATGCGCGTGCATAAAGCGGTTCGCGGCTGACCAGGATGTTGCGCAATTCGGCCATCGCCGAGCGGTCGTCGGCCATCGGGCGCAGATCGCCCTGGCGGCGGACGCGCGCCATGTGCTCCTCCGGCTCGGCCTTCAGCCAGATCGTGTAGAATGACGACAGGATCAGGTCGAAGGTCAGGGCCTCGGAGACGATGCCGCCGCCGGTCGCCAGCACCATCAATTCGTTGCGTGCCAGCAGCTGCGTCAGCGCGGCCTGCTCCATCCTGCGAAAGCCTTCCTGGCCGTACAGGGCGATGATCTCCGCGACCGAGAGGCCGTTCTGCGCCTCGATCTCCTTGTTGAGCTCGACAAAGCTCCAGCCGATCTTCTTCGCCAGCATCCGGCCCAGCGTGGTCTTGCCGGCGCCGCGCAGACCGATCAGCGCGATGCCGGAGAACGAGGCGCGGCGCGGTGCCAGCGGGCTGCTGCCGGCGAGGATGTCCTTGGCCTGCGCGATCTGGTTCGGCGAAGCTTTGCGCAAGAAGTCGCGGATGACAGCCCAATCCGGGATCGGTTCGCTCGAGGGAATCAGGTCCTCGAGATGCGCGCCCATCGCGCCTGCGACACGGCGCAGCAGCACGATCGAAACATTGCCTTTGCCGCTCTCGAGCTGGGCGATGTAGCGTTCGGAAATGCCGGAGACCTTGGCGAGCACCTTGCGCGACATGCCGGCCAGGCCGCGCGTCGTGCGCACACGCTGGCCGAGCTGCTCGAGGAAGTCGGTTTCCGGATCGTTGGCTGCGGTCATGATCCCTGTGCGACGTGCGGGTTCTGTTCAGGCTGGAATCAGACCCAAGCTTTAGGAAACATAGTGCCGATGAGGATTGACAGCAAGCCAATGTGGTGGCTTTGTATGAATTATAATTCTAAAAACTTGACGGGAGGGGGCAGGCGCGACGCGCTTTTGCCTGAGGAGCGGGCCATGACTTACAACGCAGTGACCTGGCTGCTCGATCGCAATGTCGATGAAGGCCGCGGCGACAAGGTCGTGTTCGACGACACGGTGTCGCAAATCACCTATGGCCAGCTGCAGCAGCAGACCCGCCGCCTCGGCAACATGCTGCGCCGGCTCGGCGTCCGCCGCGAGGAGCGGGTCGCCATGATCATGCTGGATACGGTCGATTTCCCGGTCGTGTTCCTGGGCGCGATCCGCGCCGGCGTGGTGCCGGTGCCGCTCAACACGCTGCTGACATCAGAGCAATATGCCTACATCCTCGGCGACTGCCGCGCCCGCGTGTTGTTCGTCTCCGAGGCGCTGCTGCCGGTCGTGAAGGACATCATCGGCCGCATGCCCGACCTCGAACATGTCGTGGTCTCCGGCAAGGACACGCACGGCCACAAGAAGCTGTCCGACGAGATCGCGCGCGAGGGCGACGTGTTTGCCACCGCGCCGACCCATGCCGACGAGCCGGCATTCTGGCTCTATTCGTCGGGCTCGACCGGCATGCCGAAAGGCGTGCGCCATCTGCATTCCAACCTCGCCGCGACCGCGGAGACCTACGCCAAACAGGTGCTCGGTATCCGCCAGGACGATGTCGGCCTGTCGGCGGCAAAGCTGTTCTTTGCCTATGGGCTCGGCAATGCGCTGACCTTCCCGATGTCGGTCGGCGCCACCACGGTGCTCAATTCGGAGCGTCCGACGCCGGCGGTGATGTTTGCGCTGATGAACAGGTATCATCCGAGCATCTTCTTCGGCGTGCCGACGCTGTTCGCGGCGATGCTCAACGACGAGGCGACCAAGGCGCAGACCGGCGGCAATCGGCTGCGCGTCTGCACCTCGGCCGGCGAGGCGCTGCCGGAATCGGTCGGCAATGCCTGGAAGGCGCGGTTCGGCGTCGACATTCTCGACGGCGTCGGCTCGACCGAGCTCTTGCACATCTTCCTGTCGAATGCGCCCGGCGACATCAAATACGGCTCGTCCGGCCGTCCGGTGCCCGGCTACAAGGTGCGGCTGGTCAACGAGATCGGCGCCGATGTCGCCGACGGCGAGGTCGGCGAGCTCGTGGTCGATGCGCCCTCGGCCGGCGAGAGCTACTGGAATCAGCGCGCCAAGAGCCGCGCCACCTTCGAGGGCGCCTGGACTCGCACCGGCGACAAATACACGCGCGACGCTGACGGCCGTTACACCTTCTGCGGCCGCGCCGACGACATGTTCAAGGTCTCGGGCATCTGGGTCTCGCCATTCGAGGTCGAGAGCGCGCTGATCACCCATCCCGCGGTGCTCGAAGCCGCCGTGGTGCCGGAGGCCGATCCGGAAGGGCTCTTGAAGCCGAAGGCCTATGTGGTGCTGCGGCCCGGCAGCTCGGCCGATGGTCTGAATGAGGCGCTGAAGGAGCACGTCAAGCAGAAGATCGGCCCGTGGAAATATCCGCGCTGGATCGACGTGGTCGACACTCTGCCGAAGACGGCGACCGGCAAGATCCAGCGGTTCAAATTGCGCGACGGTGCGCACTAGCGTTTCCCGGCGTCGTCCCGGCCTAGTGCGCAATTGCGCACGGGAGCCGGGACCCATAACCACAGGCTTTAGTTGTTGCGCGATAGCCGTTGAACAGCATCCCTCAAAACGAAGGCCGCGGCGTATGGGTCCCGGCTTTCGCCGGGACGACGAGTGAGGAAGGCCCCACTATGCAGAATTTGAACCCCTCAGGCTTCCTCAGCATCGACGGCGCCGAGCTCGAATACCGCATGATCGGTCCAATGCCCGAGAAAGCCCCGACCATCGTGATGCTGCACGAAGGTCTCGGCTGCGTCGGGCTGTGGGGCGATTTCCCGGAGAAGCTGCAGGCGGCGACCGGGGCCGGCGTGTTCGCCTATTCGCGCGCGGGCTATGGCGCCTCGTCGCCGGCGAAGTTGCCGCGTCCGGTCGATTACATGCATCGCGAGGCGCTCGACGTACTGCCGAAGCTGCTCGATCGGATCGGCTTCCGCCGCGGCCTCTTGCTTGGGCACTCCGATGGCGGATCGATCGCGGCGATCTATGCCGGCTCGCATCAGGACCATCGCCTGCACGGGCTCGCATTGATCGCGCCGCATTTCATCGTCGAGGACATCTCGGTCAACTCGATCGCCGAGACCAAGACCGCGTATCAGACCACCAATCTGAAAGAGAAGCTGGCGCGCTGGCACAAGGATGTCGACAGCACCTTCTTTGGCTGGAACGACGCCTGGCTCGACCCAAAATTCCGCGACTGGGATATCTCCGACTATCTCGCCTATATCCGCGTCCCCGTCCTGATCGTGCAGGGCGCGGAGGATCAATACGGCACGATGCGGCAGGTCGAGATCGCCGAGGGCGAGTGCTACTGCCCGGTCGACGCCGCGGTCATCGAAGGCGCCGGCCACTCGCCGCATCGCGAGGCGCCGGCAGTGACGCTGGATTCGGTCACCGAATTCGCCAAGGCGGCACTCCGCGACGACCGGACCTTGGCGGCCTGACATTTGGTGCCGGTGCCAGGCCATTGGCCGAGCGGGCGAATTTCCCGAACATGAAACAAAATGCATGTTTTCGCGTTTTCAACTGGACCAGATCGAAAACATGCATTATTGTGCATGAGGACTGAGACGACGAACCTTCAAAACGAACAACAGATAAGGGTGGCCCATGGCTGGTGACGATCGCGTCCTTGCAGGCGGGGCGAAGTACATCGACTTCCAGACCGATCCGTCGCGTTACCGCCACTGGAAGCTCGACATCGCGGGTGACGTCGCGACGCTGACCATGGACGTCGACGAGAACGCCGGCCTGTTCGAGGGCTATCAGCTCAAGCTCAATTCCTACGACCTCGGCGTCGACATCGAGCTCGCCGATGCCGTGCAGCGGCTGCGCTTCGAGCATCCGCAAGTGAAGGTCGTGGTGATGCGCTCGGGCAAGAACCGGGTGTTCTGCGCCGGCGCCAACATCCGCATGTTGGCGGGCTCGACCCACGCCCACAAGGTCAACTTCTGCAAGTTCACCAACGAGACCCGCAATGGCCTCGAGGATTCCAGCGAGAATTCCGGCCAGAGCTTTATCACCCTCGTCAACGGCACCGCGGCCGGCGGCGGCTATGAGCTGGCGCTCGCGACCGATCACATCATGATGGCCGATGACGGCGCTGCCGCCGTCGCACTGCCGGAAGTGCCACTGCTCGCGGTGCTGCCCGGCACCGGCGGGCTTACGCGCGTCGTCGACAAGCGCAAGGTGCGCCGCGACCACGCCGACTTCTTCTGCACCATCGAGGAAGGCATCAAGGGCAAGCGCGCCGTGTCCTGGCGTCTGGTCGACGAGATCGCGCCGAACTCCAAGCTCGAGGGCAAGCTTGCCGAGCGCGTCAAGGAATTTGCAGCGAAGTCGAAGCGCAACGGCACCGGCAAGGGCATCACGCTGGCGCCGCTGACGCGCACCATCGATGACAGCGCGATCCGCTACGGCTTTGTCAGCGTCGATATCGATCGCGCCGCGCGCATCGCCACGATCTCGATCAAGGCGCCGGAAACTGCGGCGCCCGCCGATATCGACGGCATGATCGCGCAAGGGTCTGCGTTCTGGCCGCTGCAGGTCGCCCGCGAACTCGACGATGCGATCCTGCATCTGCGCATCAACGAGCTCGAGATCGCGATGCTGGTGTTCAAGAGCCATGGCGACCGCGCCAATGTCGTGTCCTACGACGGGTTCCTGGAAGCCAACAAGGCGCACTGGCTGGTCAACGAGGTCAGGCACTACTGGAAGCGCGTGCTCAAGCGCATCGACGTCACCTCGCGCACGCTGGTGACGCTGGTCGAGCCGGGCTCCTGCTTCGTCGGCACGCTCGCCGAGCTCGTGTTCGCCGCCGACCGCTCCTACATGCTGATCGGCCAGAAGCAGGGCGACAACCGCCCGCCGCCGGCGATCGAGCTGACGGCGATGAATTTCGGGCCGTATCCGATGAGCCATGGCCTGACCCGGCTGCAATCGCGCTTCCAGGCCGATCCATCGGATATCGAGCGCGCACAGGCATCGATCGGCAAGGCGCTCGACGCCGAAGAGGCCGAGGAGCTCGGTCTCGTCACCTTCGCGCTCGACGACATCGACTGGGACGACGAGGTCCGCGTGTTCTTCGAGGAGCGCACCTCATTCTCGCCCGACGGCCTCACCGGCATGGAAGCAAATCTGCGCTTCGTCGGTCCCGAGACGATGGAATCGAAGATCTTTTCCCGTCTCACCGCGTGGCAGAACTGGATCTTCCAGCGGCCCAACGCGGTCGGTGAAGACGGCGCGCTGCGGCGCTACGGCACCGGCCAGAAGGCGCAATTCGACATGACGCGCGTTTGATTTTGTGTCCCGGGCGCTGCGCGGCACGCGAGTGACGCGCTGCAGAACCGGGACTTATGTGGACCACGAATCAATGGGTCCCGGCCCTGCGGCGCACCGCTTCGCGCTGCACCGCGTCCGGGACACGAGACCCAGCAAGGAGCACGGCCATGAACATGAACATCATGAACGTCGATTACTCGACCAAGATTCCGAACAATGTGAATCTCGCCGAGGACCGCCAGGTGCTCAAGGCCCTGGAAGGCTGGCACCCCGGTTACATGGACTGGTGGAAGGACATGGGGCCGGATGGCTTCCAGGAATCGCTGGTCTATCTGCGCACCGCCTATTCGGTCGATCCGCGCGGCTGGGCCAAGTTCGATTACGTGCGCATGCCCGAATATCGCTGGGGCATTCTCCTTGCGCCACAGGAGGAAAATCGCGTCATCCCGTTCGGCGAAGATTTTGGCAAGCCGGCCTGGCAGGAAGTTCCCGGCGAGCATCGAGCGATGCTGCGCCGCCTGATCGTGATCCAGGGTGACACCGAGCCGGCCTCGGTCGAGCAGCAGCGCCATCTCGGCAAGACCGCGCCCTCGCTTTACGACATGCGCAACCTGTTCCAGGTCAATGTCGAGGAAGGCCGCCATCTCTGGGCGATGGTCTACCTCCTGCAGAAGTATTTCGGCCGCGACGGCCGCGAGGAGGCGGATGATTTGTTGCGCCGCCGCTCCGGTGACGCGGACTCCCCGCGCATGCTCGGCGCCTTCAACGAGGCGACGCCGGACTGGCTGTCGTTCTTCATGTTCACCTATTTCACCGACCGCGACGGCAAGATGCAGCTGCATTCGCTGGCGCAGTCGGGCTTCGATCCGCTGTCGCGCACCTGCCGCTTCATGCTGACCGAGGAAGCCCACCACATGTTCGTCGGCGAGACCGGCATCACCCGCGTCGTGCAGCGCACCTGCGATGCGATGCAGGAAGCCGGCATCACCGATCCGACCGACATCGCCAAGGTCCGCGCGCTCGGCGTGATCGACCTGCCGACCATCCAGAAGAAGCTGAACCTGCATTATTCGCTGTCGCTCGACCTGTTCGGCTCCGAGGTCTCGACCAACGCCGCGAATGCCTTCAATGCCGGCATCAAGGGCCGCTACAAGGAAACCACAATCGAGGACGATCACCAGCTCAAGAACTCGACCTATCCGGTCATGAAGATGGTGGATGGGCAGATCAAGATGGTCGACGAGCCGGCGCTGACCGCGCTCAACATGCGGCTGCGCGACGACTACACGCAGGATTGCGTCAAGGGCATGCTGCGCTGGAACAAGGTGATCTCGAGCGCGGGCTACGACTACAAGCTCGCGGTGCCGAACACGGTCTTCCATCGCCAGATCGGCGAGTTCAGGGACGTCCATGCCACCCCCGATGGCCTGCTGATCGACGACGCCACCTGGGCCAAGCGCAGGAACGACTGGCTGCCGTCGACCGAGGACGGCGACTTCATCGCCTCGCTGATGAAGCCGGTGACCGAGCCGGGCGAGTTCGCCTCCTGGATCTCGGCGCCCAAGGTCGGCATCGACAACAAGCCCGGCGATTTCGAGTATGTGAGGATCGAGAGCTGATTCTCTCCGGACGGAGAGAGCAGGAAAGGGGCGAGCCGAAAAGGTCCCAGGCTCGCCCCTTTTCCTCGTCGAGAGCAGTACGCTTGCTTGTGTCGTCGTGGCTTGGGATTTCGGGGTGCTGTCATGAGTGAAGAGAGTTTTCCGGGTCCGGCGCTGCGTCCGTTGCAGCTTCGGATTGGGGCGCAGACGATCGCAGGTTTCGAGAGTGGCGGCACCGGCCGCCACATCCTGCTCGTCCACGGCAATTCGTCGTCGTCGCGGATCTGGCAGAAGCAGCTTCAGGGACCGCTCGGCGCCAAATACCGGCTGGTTGCGATCGACCTTCCCGGCCATGGTGCATCGTCGCCGGCGCCCGATCCGGAGCACGGCTATTCCGGTGCGGGCTATGCGGATTGCATCGCCGCCGCCGCGCGGGAACTCAGCCTGAAGGATGCGGTCATGGTGGGCTGGAGCCTCGGCGGACACGCCGTGCTGAACGCGGCCGCATCGCTGCCGACGGCGGCCGGACTGATGATCTTCGGCACGCCGCCGATCAGCAAGGCGCCGGATGGATTTTCCGGCTTCAAGGGGCTGTCGGCCACCATCTTCACGCCGGCGCCGAGCGACGCGGAGATCGAGGAGTGGGGGCAGTCGGCCTTTGCGCCGGGCTATGCGCCCCGCCCGTCCTTCCTCGAAGCTGATTTCCGCCGCACTGACGGCAATGCGCGGGGCTATCTCGGTGCCAGCGTGCAGGCCGGCCGCTTCGCCGACGAGGTCGAGATCGTGCGCAATCTCAAGATTCCGTTCGCGATCGTGCAGGGCAGCGAGGAACAGATCGTCGATCTCGGCTATCTGCAGCGGCTGTCCGCGCCGACGCTGTGGCGCGGACAGGTTCAGGTGATCGAAGGCGCGGGCCATGCCACGCAATGGGAGCAGGCCGAAGCCTTCGACCGGACCCTCGACGCGTTTGCTTCGAGCCTTTGAGCTGACCTGTCATCACCCGCGAAAGCGGGTGATCCAGTATTCCAGAGACAGTGTCGTAAGGCACAAGACCCCCGCAGCATGCTGCCATGTCTTGGTCAAGCCGGGGCGTGACAATCAGACAATGGCGACTGCGGTCGTGACCTACCCCGCGATCTCCAGCCCCGCGGTCGCGTAGACCACGCCGCCATCGACTGCAATCGTGTTCCCGACTACGTAGTCGCCGGCGCGCGAGGCGAGGTAGATCGCCACACCCGCCATATCCTCGTCGGTGCCGACGCGCTTCGCCGGAACGCGCTTGGCGACCTCGTCGGCGTGGTCGCGCGCGGCCTTGTTCATGTCCGACTTGAAGGCGCCCGGCGCGATCGCGGTGACGTTGATGTTGTCCTTGATCAGCCGCGTCGCCATCCGCCGCGTCAGATGGATCACCGCAGCCTTGCTCGCGGCATAGGAATAGGTCTCCATCGGGTTGACGAAGATGCCGTCGATCGAGGCGATGTTGATCACCTTGCCCGGCTTGTCATGCGTCGCCGCGGCACGCAGCGGCTTGGCCAGCGCCTTGGTCAGGAAGAAGATCGACTTGACGTTGAGGTTCATTACCTTGTCCCAGCCGCTCTCCGGGAATTCGTCGAAATCGGCGCCCCATGCCGCGCCGGCATTGTTGACCAGGATGTCGAGCTTCGGCTCGCGCTTGATGATCTCGCCCGCGAGCTTTTCGCAGCCCTCGACGGTCGAGATGTCGATCGGCAGCGCGATGCACTCGCCGTCATATTCGGCAGAGAGCTCCTGGGCGGTGGCTTCGCACGGCCCGGCCTTGCGCGCGGTGATGTAGACCTTGGCGGCGCCCTGCGCGAGGAAGCCGGCCGCGATCATCTTGCCGATGCCGCGAGATCCTCCGGTGACCAGCGCGACGCGCCCCGTCAGTGAGAACAGATCCTTGAACATGTTGCCTCCCTTGCTGTGGCAAGCGTTCTGGCCGTGTTGGCGGAGCTAGTCAAGGAACCGCCGCGGCGGATGAACCTGCTGCCCGATCAATCCAAGGAATTGTCTTGATCGATATGCCCGCAGAGATCGTGCGTCGATTCGATCAAGCTTTCTTGAGATGTGATGCGTTGAACAAACGGGTCAGTCGCTTTGACGTATCAAGCACGTGGGGTGGAATTCCAGGACAAGGAGTTCCAAGAATGAAGCACATTTCATTGCCGGTGACGGGTGTGATGCCTGTCACCCTTATTCAATCGGGCCGAAGGCGGAAGGGCCTCTTCGCAGCAATCCTTGGCGCAATTCATGTCTCGCGACGGATCCAGACGCGCCGCGTTTTGAAGCAGTATCGGCATCTGATCGACCGCGCCGATCGCCACCGTACCAATCTGGAGGGCGCTCATGTCCATCGGTGAGCGGTCGACGACGCGCAAATCGATCATCCGTCTCCCTGACATCAGCGAGATCACGCTATTGATCGTCATCGCGATCGGATTTCTTGTCCTGCATTTGCTCACTGCGACGCTTTTGATGCCTGCGGCCGCAGGCGATCCGGCCGAGCCCCAGCCAGCCGCGCCGCAAGAGGTGAGGGCGGTTCACACCGACTAGAGCATTTTCCGATCACGTTGCGTCGTAACCAGCCGCGACGAGATAATTTTGGCATTCCTCGGGTGAGAAGCGCTTGAGAGCGTTGGCGA
>NZ_KE384571.1:103753-108294 GCF_000426785.1 Bradyrhizobium sp. th-b2 | reverse complement strand
CTGTAGAGCGGCGCGATCTCGCCGTCGATCCAGTCCCAATCGATCTTGCCGGTGAGCCGGACCAGCTCGTGCTTCAGATTGATGATCTGGTCGAGCCGCGCCCGGAAAAAATCGTTCGCTCCCGTCGTTTTGTGCTTCTTCGGCCGCATCGTGCCCTCCGATGCGGACAGGGAATCATGCTTCGCCCGTCGAGGGAATCTCGAAAACGAAATTGCAAGCTTCCGATGCACAAAACACCAAAACCTTGCAATCTCAGAACGTCATTCCAGCCAAATTACGATTCCAGATCAGTCGCCTGGAAGCTTCTTAACGGGCGACTGAGTAGCTGCGATTCAACATGGATCGGAAGCGCCCATCCCCGGGTCATTTTCTGACCGTTGTGGCGTTTGCGCCATAATACCTCAAGTTTGAGCCAGGCTGCGCACGATCAAACGAGGCTGCTTATGGCCCTTGGATGGCTTGAGGCGAACTGCCATCGCCATGTCCGGTCGGGGCCGTTCGTACGCTCATTTGCTTTCGCACGAACTGTCCCAGCGCTTGCCTGGCGCGCCGAAGCCTTGCCTCGACGCGGCGCTCCAGGGTGTCCCCGCCTATGATGCTCCACGTCAGCGCGTGCTCGGCATTGGCGAGCTGGGATTTGTGACGGGCGAAGCCGGCCAGGAAATCGTAACCGCGCTCGCCGCGCGACATACTATCCTCGATCGACAGCACATGGCTGACCAGGCCAGGCTTCACCCGGCCATCCTCCTCGTAGAGAAGCCCGCTTTGGTAGTTCAGGACATAACCGTCGTGCACGAAATTGTACAACACTCCGACCGTCTGCCCTCCAACCAGCGTCCGTGAGATACGGATGGCGCCGCTGGGGACCCCGCGTGCAATCAGGTCTTCATGAAAAGTGCGGAAGCCGGGGTTGGCAAAGGATCCCTTGGCTCCCCATCGCGATTGATGAAAGCCGGCCAGCACATCGAACGCGGCGAGCGCTTCCGACGTCGTCTCCATGACCCGGAACTCGACAGGGCCGCGTTCGGCATACAGCCTGATGGCGCGGTTGATGGCCTGGCGGGTGTTGCGACCCAATGAGGCTCGGTAGTCCCCGCTCTTCTCACCGATCTTGGTGAAGTCGACCCACCGCGCAACGTCTGCTTCCCTCACTTCACTCAAAAGCCCGACCCGATGAGCTGCGCGAGAGGCGAGCGCCCCAAAGTCCAGATCAATTCCGGAGAGGACAAGCTCGTCGGAGACACTTAGGCTGCCCGCAAGAGCGTCGAGGCATGCCGCCATGACGGGAGCAGCCGAACCTTGCTCGGCAAGGATGCCGTTATATTCGATGAACAGCCGGTCGAAGCGAGCGTCTCCGGTTTCGTTGAGCAGCCAGCGCGCCCGCCCCTGCGGTCCGAAGCTCCACACCGTCCGCCGGCACACGATCGCCAGGCCGACGGTTCTCCCGGACATCCGCGCGACCAGCACATGTGGTCGTGCGCCGCGCGGGAGGTGCGCGAGCCACGTGCCGACCCAGAGCCAGGACAGATAGAACGAACCTGCCGCTCGCCGCTCCAGCTCCTTCCAGGAGACCTCAAGTTCTGCAATGTCCCCCAAGGGCTCAATGCGGACATCGATCGGCTCATGGCAACTGGCTTGCTCGACCGAAGCCGCGCGATCGACATCCGGCGAGGATTTCAGACGGGATGACGTCCTGCCGGGCATCATTTTGGAGCAGTCGTTTGATCCGCGACCGCTCGGCCAATCTCCTTTCGGTCGGAAGTTCGCCCAACTGGCGGTCGATCGGTCGGTGACGTGGCCGGGGCCGACGGACCGGCCTGGTTCGAATTGACCTGACTCGAATTGACTTGGCTCGGGTTAACTTGGCTCGAATTGGCTTGGTTCGAATTGGCTTGGGTCTTCGCGTCGCCCTCGTTCACAATGATGTTCACGAGATCGCCCGGCTGCAACACGGTCATCCCGTTAGACTCGATAGCGACCGGCCCGGTCGCTGTTTGCCGCACCACCTGGTAAGTTGTCCGGTTTGCCTCTTTCTGGGCCCGGACCGCAGGTAATGTGTTGAGGACCCCGTCACTGATATTGTACTCGCGCTCATTATCCGCAATCTGGCGTTCGATGGCCTCGATCTCAAGCTCCAGGTCGTTCCGGATATCGGCCTGGATTCGAAATCCTTCGGCCTCGAGCGTGGCAAGGCGCTGTTTGGCCGTCGCATACTGATTGAGCGCCTCTCGCTTACGCTGCTCGGCATCGGTCAACTCGATCTGAACCTGATTCATCACCGTTGCGCTGATGACATTGCGGTCCGCGAGCGCGCGCATGCTGTTGGCACGCTCCTGACGCAGCTTGACCAGGTCGTCGAGCGCTTCCGTGCGGCCATACACGGCAACATCCTGCTTGGCCGCTTCCAGCGAGCTCTGAAGCGTGCGCTCGCGGTTGATGCGGGCAGTGGCGATCACCTTACGCCGATCCGCCTGTTCGCGGACAAGGTTAGCTGCTTCAGCCGCTCCCGCCAGATCGATCAACCGAAGCGGAATCTTGGCCTCGGCGCCGTCGCGTTCGGCCTTCAGCACTGCTGCGCGTGCCAACAGCTTGAGCATGGCGTCAGCCGAGCCGCTCCGCCTCAGGGATTCCCGCACCGCTTCGATCTTCTGCCATGGCTCCGAGGCGGCCCGGTCGAGCCCACCGGCCAGCGCCATCGCGTGCAGCACGGTCATGCCCGACACATACTTGAATGAGCCGGGGCTCTTGACCGGCCCCAGCACGTAGATGGGTGCGTGCTCCACCGACAGAATGTTGACCACGCCCTTGTGGCCGAGCAACTGATCGAAGGCCTCTGCCAAATCGGTGCGAACCTGTAGTGTTGACCGCTCGGCAACCCGAATGGCGCCAAGCAAGGGGACCGAAATCGTGCCGTCGTCCTGAACAGTGTATGGGCCGCTCAGTTCCGGACGCTGCACGAGACCGCGCAAGGCCGAGCCCGAGCCGCGCCCCCATTTGTCCTCCTCGAGTTCGACGCGCTCGTAGAAGGCAATCGTGAGTTTGTCGCCGATGCCGCACAACTCTCCGGCCGGCGCAGCCCGCGCCGCGCCGGCGATCTTGGAGCGTTCCGCGATTGCGGAGGCAGGCGTGCCGTTCGATACGACCGGCGTCATCGACGGCCGGCCTGACGAATCCGGCTTTGCTGCCGCAGCGGCTTGTGGCACGGCCTGAGCCGACCTGTCGTACTGGGCACCGAGCGTGGCAAACGCCTTTTCCACCACCGCGTGCGAGAGTATCTCGACCGCGCCCCAGTTCCAGATCGCTGCCACACCGACGACGGCAAGACCGGCGATTGCAAGGATAGTTCTCATTCCTCCGCGAGCTCGGAATGGCGTGGGCCGAGCGGGCTTGGACTGGTGTTCGACAACCATAGACGCGACTTTCGCGTTCGACGATGGCTACCACGTCGCCGAACGCGACCGTGGCTCCAAAAGCGGCACTACGACAAGCAGAGCTCAGCCATCGTGACCCCTGGGAGGAGGACGCACAACTATCCCATTGTGGGCACCCCTTTTGAGTAAACCGCGGCAAGCCCCGCGCAGACGGCTGTTGGTCGTTAAGTCAATGAGATCGCCCGGTTAATTTGCACATGCGCTACTGGCGCAGCGCTTCCAGCCGCGATTTCGCCTCCCGGACTCCCGCGGCGTCGGCATTGACATAGAGATCTTGCGCCCTGCGGGCGTCACCGCGCGTGCCGTAGGTCCCCCATTTCGCAAGAATCAGCGGATCGTAGGTCTCTGCCAGCGCGAAGCTCGCCTGGGCGCTGCCCATTTCGATCGCCCGCTCCAGTACGAGCCGCGCCGCGCCGATATCCCCCTGCCGGAGCAGCGAGCTCGCTCGCGCGACCAGCCCTGCAGCTTCCGCGGCTTGCTCGGGAGCAGGCGGAGCAGCGGCACGAGCAGGAGCTGGCAAGGTTTGCTGGGCGACTGGATGAGCGGTCACCTCAATGGACTTGGGCTTGTCCCGCGGGATTGAACCGGTCGTCACGGCGTTTGGCGCAGCGCCACGCGCGTTGCGGACCTGGGCCTCATACGCATGGACTGTGCTCAGCCACAGGGAGGAACTCTGTGCCTGGGCATCCATCCTTGCGCGCAATTGCCTCAACTCGGAAGCACCGGCTTCCGCTGCCTGCCTCTGCAGCGAGACTTGCTCGCTTGCCTTTGCCGCTCGCGCCGTCTGGGCTTCACCATCGCGACGCGCTGCCGCAAGATCCTGCTCCAGCCGCGCGGACTGTTCTCGCTCCTTTTGCAGATCCGCGGCGGCGCTCTTCCCCGCCGCTTGCAGGCGGGACGCTTCCTCCCCTGCCTTGGTCACGAGCACGGTCTTGCTCTCGATGTCACGTCGCGCCGCCGCCAGATCCTGTTCCAGCCGGGCGGTTCGCTCTCGCTCCTTTTGCAAATCCGCCGCGCCGCTCTTATCAGCCGCTTTCAGCCGGGAGGATTCCTCCCCTGCCTTGGTCGCGAGCGCGGTCTTGCTCTCGATATCGCGTCGCGCCGCCGCCA
>NZ_KE384571.1:0-103683 GCF_000426785.1 Bradyrhizobium sp. th-b2 | reverse complement strand
CAGCCGGGAGGATTCCTCCCCTGCCTTGGTCGCGAGCGCGGTCTTGCTCTCGATATCGCGTCGCGCCGCCGCCAAATCCTGCTCCAGCCGAGCAGACCGCTCTTGCTCCTTTTGGAGGTCCGTGGCGGCGCCCTTCCCTGCCGCTTGCAGCCGGGACGCTTCCTCCCCTGCCTTGGTCACCAGCACGGTCTTGCTCTCGATATCGCGTCGCGCCGTCGCCAGATCCTGCTCCAGCCGCGCGGACCGCTCACGCTCCTTTTGCAGGTCCGCAGCGGCGCTCTTCCCCGCCGCTTGCAGGCGTGAGGTTTCTTCTCCTGCTTGCGTGACCAGCGCAGTCTTGGTCTCGACGTCGCGTCGCGCCGCCGCCAGGTCCTGTTCCAGCCGCGCTAATCGTCCAGAGTCGTCGGGGGTGGATTTGCGGGGCGAAGCCGTGGCCTTTTCAGCCGCCTGCCTGAGGTCCGTCGCTTCTTCCGTAGCTTTGCGGGCCTGCGCCTCATAGGCGAAGATCGAACTGCGCGCCCGGGAGAGGTCCTGTGCGAGCATGTCCGCTTTCTCGCGCGATTGCTTCAGCTCCGCGGCCCCGGCTTCTACCACCCGCTTCTGGCGCAGGACATCCTCGCCCGCCTTTGCCGCCGCCGCCGTCTGGGCCTCGACATCACGCCGCGCCGCCGCGAGACCCTGTTCCAGCCGCGCGGACCGCTCACGTTCCTTTTGCAGGTCCGGCGCGCCACGCTCGCCTGTTTGCTTCAGCCGGGAAACCTCCTCGCCTGCCTGTGTCGCGCGCGCAGTCTGGGTCTCGACATCACGCCGCGCTGTCGCAAGATCCTGTTCCAGCTTTCCTGCCCGCTCGCGCGCCTGTTGCAGGGCGTCCTGCAACTCCGCGCCGCCCTGCGCGGTCTGCTTGGTCGGGGCAGCGCCTTCGGCCGCTTTCGCCGCCAGCGCAGCCTGGATTTCGCGTCGAGCCGCGGCGAGGTCCCGCTCCAGCCCTTCCGCCCGCCCGTGCTCGTACTCGATACGCTGCATCAGGCTGATATCAAGCCTTGCACTGGAGAGTTCGCAGGACAGCTTCTCCGCCGACTGGGGCTTCTGTTCCGGAGGCTGCGCAGTCTCAGCGGTCGCTCCCTGCGCAACCTGCACCGGTTTGCCGGTGTCCCCCGCGCCCTGCGGCACGACTTCGGATGCCGAGGGGCGCGCCGGATCGGGCGACGCCCGTGTCTCCGGCGCCCACGCCATCGCCAGCACGACCGCGGTCGTCCACAACAGCGCGGGTCGTCCGAGCTTGAGCGCGTGTCGACGCTGCGAGCCCGCGATGTTGCAGAGAGTACCTACTTCATCGTTGAGAAGAACCGTGCGACCCATCCGCAATCACCCGTCGCAAGGCGACACGATCTGTTGAGGTGCGGCATTATGCGCCCCAACTCCGCGCGAAGCCATCCACCCCTTTCGGGTTAGGCGGCGGTCACGGCTTCACGTAGGACCAGCCCTTCTCCTGCAGTTCCATCACGCGCACGACGCCCGACTTCACCACCTCCGCCTGACGAATGATCGGGATGTCCTTTTTCTCCGCATTGTGCATTTTTTCCTGCGTGTTGCCGCAGGCCTTGAACGTGATCTCGGGTGTGCTCAGCGCTAACTCCTCGATACGGGACTTCACCGGCGACGTGTCATCGCGCAGCATGTGCAGGCCGGGCCCGAACGTGACCACCTCGATTTTTACCTTCTCGCCGAGATCCTTGTAGTATTGCGCGACGTTGGTCGCATTGTTGAGCGCGAGATTCATCGCGGCGGGATCATTGGTGTTCACCTGCAGGATCAATCGGTGCGGCTTGCTGTCGGGCTGCAGCCGGGCGTTGGCGGAAAGCGGCGACCGCTCCCTCTTCTGTTTGGCCGCCCTGTGCTTGAGCGTTTTGCTTTCTGCAATCTGCTTGCTGTCGACAGCGGGATTTGTCGTGCCCGGTGTCCAGTACCGTCCGCCACTTTGCTGCGCCGCTGCAAACGACGTGGCGAGCAAGACCGTTACGGCTCCGATGATGGCTACTCTCGCAGTATGTTGAAACACGCGCATAATGCCTCTCCTGTCGAACACACGTTGCTACTTGTTACCCATTGGGCTTGGCGACTGGCTGCGGCCACTTGCACGCGGCGGCGATCTTCACGCGCACCGCGTCCAACCCGCCGAGCGGGAACACTGCATCCAGGGCTGGCCCTTTCCGGGATGTGAGATGAATATTGAGGCCTCCGTTGCCCGGAAGGGACTGCAGCAGGCGAACGACATCGCCGCCGAACGCAACGCCGGTCCCCGACGCCGGCACGGCTGCCGCGACCTGCAGCGTCTGGTCGTCGTTGACGCGATAGGAGATTGCATAATCGTCGCCGCGACCGGACACACCAGGCCCGGCGACGATCAGTTCGTTCCGTCCGCCGTGGCAGCGAATCGAAAGCGTCATCCCGGACCCGCCGGCGCCATCGCGCGACGATGTCGTGGCGGTGGCGACCGGTGAATAGTCGACCGGCGACGTCGTCAGGCTGACGATCCAGTTGCCCGTCGAGTTCGCCGGGCGAGGCGCTGATGTGCGCGGCGACTTCTCGGGGCACTCCATCCCTTCGGGACATGCGCGAAGCTGCGCGATCCGACGATCGTCTGCCGCCTGCGCCCAGGACATCCCGCCCAGAAGCATGATTCCAGCCACCACGCGGGTCGCCGCGCCTCTCATTGCGATCGATTTGCCGCGGCGCGCGGCTCGCGATCGAGCCACGCCTGCGCCGCGGGGAAGCGCGCCAGGCCGGGAACGGTCGCCGCGAGATTGATCGCCTTCCACTTCGGGTCGAAGCCCGGCTGTTGCAGCTTGTCGATGCGCGAGAACAGATACTCTACAAAGCGCGCAATGCGCTCATAGCGGTTCGACTTGGCCGGGAAGTTGAAGGCCACCAGAGCGGTCGGCACCGCAATTGTCGTGACGCGCTCACCCGGCTTGATGAGGTTGGGATACTCCGATGCCTCGAGCGAGGCGGGAAGATAGAAGTCCTCGAACTTCTTGTCATAAGGCACGGGCAGGAACTTGAACCCCGGCTCCCAGCGGCCGCGCACGAAGGCATCAATCGGCTTCGAGGTGATGAAGACGACCGCGGCCATCTCGCCCTTGCGCATCTGCTCAAGCGCGACCTGATGCGGAATGAAGGTTTTTTCCACATCGAGGCCGAGGCGGCTGAAGATCAGGGGCCCCGAATAGGCCGCGGCGGTCCCCAGATTGTTGAAGTTGACCTTCTTGCCGGTGAGATCGCTCAGGCTCTGAATCTCGGGACGAACGAAGATATGCAGTTCGGACGGAAACAGGTTCAGCACGTAAGCCAGCCGTTGCTGGATATCCGGCACCTGGCTCTTGTACTCCTCGAGCGCGTCGGAGTTGATGATGGCGGCATCGATGCCACGCAAATAGAGCAGTGAATTCACATTCTCCGTCGGCCCGCGCGTCACGACCGGCAAAACGTGCAGCTTGTCGCCATCGTCCACGACGCGGGCGATTTCGGACGCGAAGCGAATGGGCGCGCCCTCGAGCAGGCCTCCGGCGAGGCCGACCGTCCAGGCATTCATCGTCACCTGCGGCTTTTCCGGCGGTGGATCGCGCCGCACTTGACGAGGTGCAGCACGTTGCGCCTGCGCATCCGTGCTGGACGGCGGAATGGTCGTGAGCAGCGGAACCAGCGCCGCCAGCACGAGCAACTGGAGCACTTTCCGCTTTGCGGTCAGCGCCCCACCTGAAATCACCTGTCTCATGGGGGGCTCCACCCTCGCCGATCCGATATTTTGCTGTAGTCTCATGCAGTTCGGCTGCGCGCGCCACTTCCCGCATGGAGAGCCCACCTACTCCTTCCGGATTATGCGCGTGCCTCCCCCAACGCCGCAGCAGCGAGGGATCGATCGGTATCGGTCGAGGCCCCGGTTGCGCGGGCGGCGCGCGATCCGGCCCGGCATCTCGGGACGCCAGCGCCGATCACCGACTGCTCGGAGAACGAACTTTCTTTATCCGCGCGGCCGACAAAACGACCGTTCTGCAAGATCGCCTCAGTCCGATCCATCGATTGCAAACTTGCGACACTGGTTGGCGTCTGCGCTCAGGCGGAGCAAGGACGTGCTATCGTGCAGTCAAACGACACTTAGGTGGAGGTTCTATGCATCCGGCGTCTTCTTGGCTCCACGCGCTTGGTCGTGTGGCCCGGCGGGTGCGGCGGTGGCGCAGGAGGCTTGCGCGCGCCGCAAATCCCGACGGACAGCGCGACTCCCGTGAGATCTTCCTGTTCGGGCCGCACGGCTAGTCGAGCCCGTGCGCACAAGATGCCTACATCTTTGGCTGACCCGCGACACCTACGGCTGACATTCCAGGCTTCGGCCTACACCCAGCGGCTATGGCGCGAATTCCTTGCTGCCCTGCTCTCCCGTGCCGAAGAGACAGGGCAGCTCCCGCTCCGCCGTGAACCGACAAGCACTAGCTGCTGAAGCCGGCGGGAATGAACGCCGGCAGCTTGTCCTCTATGAATTTCTTCACCTCAGGCGAGTTGAAGACCTGGATAAAGGCCTTGAGGCGCGGATCGTCCTTCTTGTCCGGCCGCGCCGTGAAGCGCAACACCAATCCGTCGTCCACGGTACGATCGATCAGCAGCGCCGATTTCGGATCGCCGCCCGCGGGGATCAGATAGGTGATGTTGACGAGCGCGAGCGTGACGTCGTCGAGCGAACGATAGGTCTGGGCCGGATCGAGCTCGACGATCTTCAGGTTCTTGGCGTTCTCGATGATGTCGAACCGGCTCACCGAGAAGCCCTTGCCCGGCGCCAGCTTGATCAGGCCGGCCCGTTCGAGCAGGATCAATCCCCGCGCACCGTTAAGCGGCTCGTTCGGAATAGCGACGCTGTCACCGGGCTTGATCTCGTCGAGCGACTTGATCTTCTTCGAGAACAGCCCGACCGGGGCGATCACGCCGACCTTGTCCACCTGGACCAGATTTAAGCCGCGCTGCTTGTTCTGGATCGCGAGATAGGTGGCGTGCTGGAACAGGTTCGCGTCGACGTCGCCGCTGTTGACCACCTCGTTCAAGGCGACCCAATCGGACAGCTCGACGATCTTGACGTCCTGTCCCTTGTCCTTGGCGAGCTTGGCGGCGAACGCCGCCAGCTGGCCGACCGGACCGGCGCTCGTCGCGATCTTGAGGGGCTCGTCGGCGACGGCGTTGGCCGTCAAGGCAAGGAGGACGCCTGCCGCTTGCGCCAGGCGCAACAATGTCTTCATCATCTCAATCCTGTTCCAATGCTGTCGAGTGCGATCACGCTGCCTTGCGGGCGCTGCCACCGGCCTCGGCCTGCGCCAGGGCCTGAACGAGGTCTGCGATGATGTCGTCGGGGTGCTCGATCCCGACCGAGAGCCGCACGTAGCCAGGCGTGACGCCGGCCGCGAGCTGCTCCTCACCGGTGAGCTGCTGGTGGGTGGTCGAGGCCGGATGGATCGCCAGCGACCGCGCATCGCCGATATTGGCGACGTGATAGAACAGCCTCAGCGCGTCGATGAAGCGGCGGCCGGCCTCGACGCCGCCTTGCAGCTCGAAGCCGACGAGCGCGCCATAGCCCCCCTTCAGATAGGTGTCGGCGCGGCGCCGGTTCTCCCCCTGCTGCAATCCCGGGAAGATCACATGCGAGACGGCGGGGTGCCTGGCCAGGAAATCCGCCACCTTGATCGCATTCTCGCTGTGCTGGCGCAGCCGCAACGGCAGCGTCTCGAGCCCCTGGATGAACTGGAAGGCGTTCTGTGGCGCGATCGCGGCGCCGAGATCGCGCAACAACTTCACGCGCGCGCGCAGGATGTAAGCGATCGGCCCGAGCGGCTTGGCCGCCTCCGTCCAGATCGCGCCGTGATAGGCGGCGTCCGGCTGGGTCAGCAACGGAAAGCGCTCGGCATGCGCCGCCCAGTCGAAATTGCCGCCATCGACGATCGCGCCGCCGATCGACGTGCCGTGACCGCCGATATATTTCGTCGTCGAATAGACCACGATCGCAGCGCCATGATCGAACGGGCGCGCGACCAGCGGCACCGCCGTGTTGTCGAGAATGAGCGGCACACCGAGCGAGCGCCCGATGTCAGCGACTTCCCTGATCGGGAACACGTTGAGCTTGGGATTGGGCAGGGTCTCGGCAAAGTAGGCGCGGGTCTTCGCGTCGGTTGCGCGACGGAAATTCTCGGGGGCGGCCGGATCGACGAACCGCACCTCGATGCCGAACTGCTTCAGGGTTTGCGACAGCAGCGTCCAGGTGCCGCCATAGAGATCGGTGGAGGAGACGATGTTGTCGCCGGCCTGGGCAATGTTGAAGATCGCAAAGGCCGATGCGGTCTGGCCCGACGCCACCGCGAGCGCGCCGACGCCGCCTTCCAGCGCAGCGAGCCGCTCCTCGAAGGCATCGGCCGTCGGGTTCTTGATCCTCGTGTAGATCTGCCCGATCGATTCCAGCGCGAACAGCCGCGACGCATGGTCGGTGCTCTCGAACTGGAACGAGGTCGTCTGATAGATCGGAACTGCTACTGCGCCGGTCGCAGGATCCGACCGGTAGGACCCGCCATGCAGGGCGAGCGTCTCGAGATTCTTCGTTTCGACCGGCATTTCGAAATCTCCTGGGATCGGTGAACCAAGCGTTGCAAGTCGCGAAATGATGCGCAGCGACTTTGCGGCTGTCGAGATGTCCAGGAAAATAGCGATGGACGTACTGGCGTCTCACGGAACGGCATCGTGAATTTTTCAGATGGCACATCCGTCGCGACGCATTTGTTTCGTGCGCGACCGCCATTGCCGGCGCGCGATATCGCGCGTCACACAGCGCGGATCGAGCAGTTGATCGCCCGCGCTCGCGGATTCCCGCAGACTTCCGACCGGACCGGAGGCGCCAATGAGCGTGACCCTGCTACCCGGGATTTCCGATATAGCAGGATTTTCACGCTTCCTCGCCGAATACAAAACAAAGTCGCGCAGGCAAGCTGTTACGTTGTTCCGACGCGATCCCTATCGGAACAGGTCGATGGCCAAATCAAAAGAGCTTCGCTTCAACGCGTTCAACATGATGGCGCCAAGCCACAACTGGGCCGGCCTGTGGTCGCATCCGCGCGACACCTCGCTCAACTACAACTCGCTCGACTATTGGGTCGAATATGCCAGGACAGCCGAGCGCGGACTGCTCGACGGCATCTTCCTGGCCGACGTGTTCGGCATTTATGACGTCTACGGCAACACCCCGGACGCGGCGCTCAGTCAGGCCGTTCAATTGCCGAACGCCGAACCGACCCTGCTGGTCTCGGCCATGGCGCTGGTCACCAGGCATCTCGGCTTCGGCATCACGTCCAACCTCACCTACGAACATCCCTACCAGTTTGCCCGTCGCTTCTCGACGCTCGATCATCTGACCAACGGGCGGATCGGCTGGAACATCGTCACCGGCTATCTCGACAGCGGCGCCCGCGGCATGGGGCTCGAGGCGAACCGCGCGCATGATGAGCGCTACGAGGCGGCCGAGGAATTCCTCGCCGCGAGCTACAAATTATGGGAGGGCAGTTGGGAGGACGGCGCAGTGCGCCGGGACCGTGCGGCGCGCATCTTCACCGATCCGGCGAAAATCCATCCCGTCCGTCATCAAGGGCAGCACTACAAGGTCGACGGCATCCACCTCGCGGAGCCGTCGCCGCAGCGCACGCCGCTATTGTATCAGGCGGGCACTTCGAAACGCGGCCGGGCCTTTGCGGCGCGGCACGCGGAGGCGATCTTTCTCAACGGCCAGACCCGGCCAATTCTCGCCCGCGCCGTCCGCGACATCAGGAGCGCGGCAAAGGAGTTTGGCCGCGATCCCTACGATATCCACCTGTTTGCCGGTGCGACCGTGATCGTCGCGCCGACCCGTGCAGAGGCCGAGGATCTGCTCGCGGACTATGCCGCGCATGTCGACCAGACCGGTCAGCTGGCTCTGCTCTCGGGCTGGACTGGAATCGATTTCTCGACTTATCGCCCCGACCAGGCGGTGCAATATGTCGAGAGCAACGCGATCCAGTCGATGGTCGAGAACTTCACCTTGCGCAGCGACCGCCCGGTCAAGGTCGGCGATCTCGCGACGCTGAGCCGCGTCGGCGCGCGCTCGCCCTTCGTGGTCGGCTCGCCGCAGGATGTCGCGGACGAATTGATCGCCTGGGCGGATGAAACCGATGTCGACGGCTTCAACCTCTTCCGCCTGGTCGCACCGGAATCGCTTGATGCCTTCGTCGACCTCGTGGTGCCGGAGTTGCAGTCACGCGGGGTCTACAAGACGGCCTATCGCGAGGGCACGCTGCGGGAAAAGCTGTTCCCCGGGCGCGGGCCGCGGCTTCACGCCACGCATCCCGGCGCAAGCTACCGGCTCGCGCCTTCGAATGCAGTCCGTCCCGACGCTGCCGAATAGGATGGCGTACCGGCAACGGATACCCATCACCAGGTTGCGGCTACCAGCTCGGCAGCACGGCGCCCTTGAACTTGGTCAGGACAAACTCCTTGACCTCGGGCGTGTGATAGCTGTCCACGAGGACCTTAACCCACGGCTTGTCCTTATCCGCGGCGCGAACCGCGATCAGGTTGACGTAGGGCCCCTTCGGATCCTCGCGCAGGATCGGATCCTTGACCGGATCGAGGCCGGCCTGGGTCGCATAGTTGGTGTTGATGACGGCCGCGTCGACATCGTCGAGCGCACGGGGCGCCTGCGCCGCATCGACCTCGACGAATTTGAACTTCTTGGGATTGTCCGCGACATCGAGGACCGTTGGCTTGAAGCCAACGCCGTCCTTCAGCTTGATCGCACCCTTGTCGCGCAAGAGCAGCAACGCCCGGCCGCCATTGGTGGGATCGTTCGGGATCGAGATCTTGCCGCCGTCCGGAATGTCGGCCCAGCTCTTGTGCTTCTTGGAATAGACGCCGATCGGAAAGTTGACCGTCAGGCCGACCGGCTCGATCTTGTAGCCGCGATCGGTCTTCTGATTGTCGAGATAGGGCTGGTTCTGAAACGAATTGGCCTGGATGTCGCCGGCATCAAGCGCCGCATTCGGCACCACATAATCGGAGAACTCGACAAGCTGGATATCGAGCCCGTTCTTGGCCGCGATCGGCTTCACCGCCTCGAGGATTTGCGCATGCGGCCCGGGCGTCACGCCGATCTTGATCGTTTCCGCCGAGGCGGCGGCCGACCAGATCGCCAGCACGCCGGCAAGCACAATAATGGGACGAAAGGACATTTTGGTCTCCGTAGGAACTTAGCAATGACAAACAGCCCCGAAGGGATCGTGACGGATTCCCGTCTCAGCGGTGGCGCAAGCGGCGGTTGACGCGGCGGGCGAGATAGTCGCCGGCGGTCTGCACCGTCTGCACCAGCGCGATCAGGACGACGACCACCGCCAGCATCATTTCCGGCATGAAGCGCTGGTAGCCGTAGCGGATGCCGAGGTCTCCGAGCCCGCCGCCGCCGACCGCTCCCACCATCGCCGAATAGCCGAGCAGGCTGACCACCGCGAGCGTCAGCGCGAGCACCAGGCCGGGCAGCGCCTCGGGGATGAGCACCTTCAGCACGATCTGCAGCGGACTGGCGCCGAACGACGATGCGGTCTCGATCAGTCCGGCATCGACCTCGCGGATCGCGGCCTCGACCAGTCGCGCGATGAACGGCGTTGCCGCGATGGTCAGCGGGACGATCGCTGCGCCCGAGCCGATCGAGGTGCCCGCGATCAGCCGCGTGAACGGGATGATGGCTACCACCAGGATGATGAACGGTGTCGAGCGCGTCGCGTTCACGATGATGCCGAGCACGCTGTTGACCGCCGGCGCCGCGAACAACTCCCCTTTGCGGCTGGTGGCCAGGAAGACGCCGATCGGAAGCCCGAACGCGGTGGCGATCAATGCAGCGATCGACACCATGAACAGGCTCTCGCCGGTGGCCTGAACGATCAGGTTGATGAGTTCACGCGACATAGCCGAGGCGCTCCACCGAAAGGTTGTGCTGGGAGAGATAGGACGCTGCCTTGTCGGCCACGGGCTCGCCGCCGGGAATGCCCAACGTCAGTGAGCCGACATGCTGGCCTCCGATCTCGTCGATCCGGGCCGACAGGAGCGCCACGTCGATCGACAGCTCGCGCGCCAGCCGGGCGACGATGGTGTCGCCGGCATCGGCACCACGAACCTGCACGCGAATGACGGCCCGGCCGCCCGCGACCGGTTGCCGCTGCAAGCGGCTTGCCAGCGACACCGGAACGCTGTCGCCGACCACCTCCGACAGAAAGGCCTGCGTGACCGGATGGCCGGGATGCGTGAAGATATCCGCGACATGGCCGCGTTCGACGATGTGGCCGCCGTCGATCACCACGACTTCCTTGGCGAGCTGACGGACCACCGACATTTCGTGGGTGATCAGGATGATAGTGACGCCAAGCTCCCGGTTGATGTTGGCCAACAGATCGAGGATCGAGCGGGTGGTTTGCGGATCGAGCGCCGAGGTCGCCTCGTCCGACAGCAGCACGTTCGGCCGCGTCGCCAGCGCGCGGGCGATGCCGATGCGCTGCTTCTGGCCGCCCGACAGCTCGGACGGGTAGCGATCGTATTTGTCGGCGATGCCGACGAGCTCGAGCAGCTCCGCGACGCGAACCGCGATATCAGCTCGCGACCAACCCGCGATCTCGAGCGGCAGGGCGATATTGTCGGCGGCGGTGCGCGACGACAGCAGGTTGAAATGCTGGAAGATCATGCCGATCGAGCGCTGCGCCAGCCGCAGCTCGCGGCCCGCAAGCCCGGAGATGTCGCGCCCATCGACAATGACGCGGCCGCTCGATGGCTTCTCCAGCCCGTTGATCAGCCGCACCAGGCTGGATTTGCCGGCGCCGGAACGGCCGATCACGCCGGTGATCGAGCCGCGCGGAATTGCGAAATCGATATCCTGCAGCGCCTGCACGCTCGGCTTGTCGCGGTAGGCCGGATAGGCCTTCGAGACCTGCTCGAACCGGACCATCGCGTCCGCCACGCTCGGCGGATGCGCGGCGGGCAGCAGAGGCTCGACGGGCCGAACCGCCGTCAGGGATTGATGCACGTTCATTCAGTCAGTCCATTCGGTCGCTTTGGTCGCCGCCATCGCGGCCGGGCTTCAATGACCAAAGAGCAGATAGCTGCGGTCGATGCCGCGGCGATCGCTGGTGTCGTCGGTCCAGCCCACCGCCCGGCGGTAGCTGCCCATCCTGTCCGTTTGCCTGAGCGCAACGAGGTCGATCGGTTGCGCCTGATCCGCAAAGGGCGAGACATAGAGCGCATCCTCGGGACAATAGAGCTCGCAGAGGAAACAGGTCTGGCAATCGCTTTGCCGGGCGATTACCGGAATTCCATCGGTCTTGTCAAATACGTTGGTCGGGCAAACGTTGACACAGATGTCACAGGACGTGCAGCGCTCGGCATCGATAATTTCGATCACTCCGCAGCCTCCGCATAGCTGGCCTCGGCATGGGGCCGGGCCGCAGTCCAGATCTCGTCGAGACCGCCGGTCGTCACATAATGCCGCTGCCGATCGTCCTGGTTGGGGAAGTCGTCGCGGCGATGCATGCCGCGGCTTTCCTGACGGGCGAGCGCGCTGCGGTACATCCATCGTGCGGTCGCCAGCATCGCCGCGGCCTCGCGCGCCCGCAATATCTCGGACTTGCCGGCGGCGTCGGCGTCCGACACATCTCGCCACGCCTCGTCGAGACGTTCGAGCGCTCCCTGCAGTCGCGACGCTTCCCGGAAATAGTTCAGCTCATAAGGGAAGACCTCGTCCTGAACCGTCTTCGCCAGCGCGGCCGGCTCGAACGCACGGCGCTGCCGGCTCCGAAAGCCGACGGCTCCGGCGGACGATAATCTGCGCCTGGCGGTCGGCCCAACCTGCCTGGCGTAGTCGGCTGCGCCCTGCCCCGCCCAGGATCCCGACGACATTGCCCAGGCGGCGTTGTGGCTGCCGCCGCCGGTGAAGCCACCGCAGATCAATTCACGCGTCGCCGCGTCGCCCGCCGCATAGAGGCCGGGCACGCTGGTGGCGCAGCTGTCGTCGACGATACGAAGGCCGCCGGTGCCGCGAACCGTGCCCTCCAGCCGCAATGTCACCGGAAAGCGGTCCTTGAACGGATCGATCCCGGTGCGATCGAACGGCAGGAAGAAATTCGGCTGCGATGCGCGCATGTGACGCTGCACGTCGTCATCGGCCTTATCGAGCCGGGCAAAGACCGGCCCCTGGAGCAGTGCGCGCGCGATCGCCGATCGTCCGCCCTTCGACGCCGCGCCGGGCACCACGCTGCCGTCGTCATAGCTGAAGGTGGCCCAGCCATAGAACAGTGTCTTGGTCACCGAGCCGAATGCCGGCGAGATCGCATAGGGGTTGGAGAACTCCATGCTGCTGAATTCGGCGCCGACCTCCGCGGCCATCAGATAGCCGTCGCCGGTCAGCACGTTCGATCCGAGCGTCTTGCTGAGGAAGGCGCAGCCCCCGGTCGCGATCACGACCGCCTTTGCACGCACCGTCCAACGGTCGTGCTTTTGCCGGCGTACGCCGCTGGCGCCGGCGACGGCCCCGTCGTCGTCAACGAGCAGTTCGAGCGCCGGACTGTGATCGAGAATGGTGACGCCGGCCTGCTTGGTGCGCTTGCGCATCAGCCGCATATACTCAGGCCCTTGCAACGAATTGCGCTGCGACGTGCCACGATCGTCCTCCGGATAGGGATAACCCCAGTCGGCCAGCCAGCTGCTCTGCTGATAGGTCCGGTCGAGCACGCGCGCCATCCAGCGGCGGTCCTGCAGATAGCCACCCATCTTCTCGCGGTTGGCCATCGCGGTCTCGCGCAGGGCCGGATCGGGATCGATGTACCAGACACCGGTTCCGGCCGCCGCGGTCGCCCCCGAGGTGCCGCAAAATCCCTTGTCGGCGAGCACCACCCGCGCACCGCGCTCGGCCGCGCTGACCGCAGCCCAGGTCCCCGCGGGCCCGCCGCCGATCACCAGAACGTCGGCCTCAAACGCCACCGAGCCTTCGGGCCCGGACACGCGCTCGGCGCGATGAGTTTGGTTCGACATGATTCACGGCTCCAGGCAGGATCGATCGCGATGATGCGGCGCGTCGCGATATCGTTGCCCGCGCGGACCCACTCTGGCAATTTCAGATATTCGCGGAGAGTTGGACGAAGCTTTCACCCGCATCATCGCACGAAGAAGATTCATGTTGCGGCGTGCCGGATGTTGCGTCATCGGCAGGCAGCACGACATGGACTTGCGCACAGGATCGCTGCGGGGGAACGGATATTTCTTTTTGCCTGCACCCGCCCACGACGCATTCTCGCGCACGCATCAGGCCGATATCTAGCGTCAAGCATCATCGCAGATACGGCAGCCATGTCTCATCGTCAGCTTCATCTCAACGTCAATCTTCTGCATTCCGGCGTCTATGCGTCCGCCTGGCGACTGCCGGACAGCGACCCGCGTGCCTGCTTCGACGTCGGCCATTACGTGCGCGTCGCAGAGATCGCGGAGCGTGGCAAGCTCGACGCGATCTTTCTCGCCGATACGCCTGCCATCACCGACCGCATCGACTACCGCTCGTTCATGTCGCTCGAGCCGACCATCGTGCTGGCGACCGTCGCCGCCGCGACCACCCATATCGGGCTGATCGCGACGGCCTCGACGACCTACAACGAGCCCTACAACATCGCTCGCCGCTTCGCGACGCTGGACCTGGCGAGCGGTGGCCGCGCCGGCTGGAATGCCGTGACCACGGCCGACGCGACGGCCGGCCGCAATTTCGGTCTCCCCAACGTGCTCGAACACAAGGCGCGCTATGATCGTGCCAAGGAGTTCGCCGAGGTCGTGCATGCGCTGTGGGACAGCTGGGAAGACGATGCCTTCGTCGGCGACAAGACGAGCGCGCGGTTCGTCGATACGTCAAAAGTTCACTCGATCGGACATCGCGGCACCCACTACAGCGTGGCCGGACCGCTCAACGTCCCGCGCTCGCCGCAGGGACGTCCCGTCACCGTTCAGGCCGGCGGATCGAGCGACGGCCGCGACCTCGCCGCCGCGCAGGCCGAAGCGGTGTTCACGCTTGCGCAGACGATCGATGACGGCGTCGCCTATGCGCGCGATCTGCGGGCGCGTGCCGTAGCCTGCGGCCGCGCAGGAGGGTCCATCGTGATCCTGCCGGGGCTGGCCACCGTCATCGGCAGCACGGAAGCCGAAGCCAAACGGCGCCAGGACGAGCTTTGGGAGTTGGTCCCGATCGAATACAGCCTTGCGCGGCTTGCCGGCACATTGCAGGTCGATCCTGATAGTCTCGATCTCGACAAGCCCCTGCCCGATCCGTTGCCGCTGCCGGCCAACGCCAACCACACCATGTTCCAGGGAACGGTGAACATCGCGCGACGCGGCAACCTTACCGTCCGTGAGTTGCTGCGCGCCCTCGGCGGCGGCGTCGGCCACAGGATCATCGTCGGTACGCCCGAACAGATCGCCGACGACATCGAGGCCTGGTTCAAGGCGGGTGCGGCCGATGGCTTCAACCTGATGCCGGATGTGCTGCCCACCGGATTGGAGGTCTTCGTCGACACGGTGGTGCCGATCCTGCAGCGCCGCGGCCTGTTCCGCACCGACTATGCCGGCACCACGCTGCGCGAGCACTTCGGATTGCCACGACCGGTCAGCCGGTTTGCGCAAGCGCCGGCGGCCGCGACAAGCGCCTGATCCGGTCACCGCGAGCCGGCCAGAAGGCCCGGCTTGCCATCGGCCGTGACTGGAGCCCGACGCACGCGCGGGATGATCTCCTTCGCAAAGCGCTCCATCTCGGCTTCGAACGGCTGGAACTGCAGCATGAACAGTTCAATGCCGGCGGCATGAAATGCCCGGACACGCGCAGCCACCTCGTCATAGCTTCCGACCAGCCCGGCGGCCGTTCCGCCATTGCTGCCGACCCGCGCCGATTTCTGCATCGTCTGCATCATCACGACCTTGGGATCGGTGTTCTGCCTCTGGATCGCCTTGATCGGCGCATCCTTCCTCGCGAGTTCCAGCAGCCGCTCATAGGTTGCCTCGGCCTCGGCCTGCGTTGGGCGCGCGATCACAAAGGCGGACAGCCCGAAGCGGAGCGGAGCCGTTGCTCTCGGCCGTACCGCGACATCGGCGATCAGGCCCGCGACGTCGTCGAGCGGCTGCCCATTGATGAACCAGACGTCGCCATGCTCGGCGACCAAGGCACGCGCCGGTTCGGATTCGCCGCCGACATAGATCAGCGGTCGTGGCCGGTAGAGGCTCGCGGGCCGCAGAACATAGTCCCTGATATCGAAATGCTCGCCCTTGTAGGCCAGCCGCTCGCCCTGCATCAGGCGCGACATCACGGCGATCCACTCGCGGCCGTAGGCATAGCGGGCATCATGCTCCGCAAAGCCGATGCCTGCCTTGTCGAGCTCGGGCCGGTTCCAGGCATTGACCAGATTGATCGCAAAACGGCCGCGGCTGATGTTCTCGATCCCGAGCGCAAGCTTCGCGAGCACGACCGGATGATAGAGATAGGGCTTGATGGCGGCGATGATCTCGATCCGGCTGGTCAGCGCGGCCAGTGCGGCCGCCGCGCTCCAGGCCTCGGGCTGATCGAGATCCTCCTGATGCGGATTGATCGTGTGCTGCGCAATCAGCGTGGAGTCGTAGCCCAGCGCCTCTGCCGCGAGCACGAGATCGCGGTTGCGCTCCCATGACGCATCATAGGGCTCTTCGGGATCCTGATAGGCCGCGCGCGAACCGTGCACCAGCGCCCAGATGCCGAAGCGATGCGGTCGTGTCGTCATTGGCGATCTCCGAGTTGCGTTTGCCGCTCCGCTTGTGTGGAAATCGCGGCGCGAGATCAAGCAACGGCGCATCAAAAGATTTTCCTTGCTGCTCGGCGCGCGCGGACAAATCAGAAAACTCCGAATCCCGCGACAATTGAAAAACCGCTCTATTTCTGTCCGCGAAAAATCGTGGGACAGTTTGCAACATGTGCACGATGCCGGCACTCGACCTCCGGTCGAACTAGAAACCGAGCAAGATCACCAACCATCGCCATCCCAGGTCGACATCCATGAACAAGCCCGTGCCCGCCACCTCACTGCGACCGTCCGACCGCCTGGATAGCCATCCCCCCGACATCGACGCGCTGCTGAGCCGCATCGCCGAGGGTGCGAGCAAGCGCGAGCGCGAGCGTGTCCTGCCATTCACTGAAATTGATCTCATCCGCAAGGCACGTCTCGGCGCGCTACGGCTTCCGGTCGAGGCCGGCGGCGCGGGGGCGTCGATCCGCGCCCTGTTCGAGATCGTCATCCAGCTCGGCGCGTCCGACGCCAATGTCGCGCATATCCTGCGCAACCATTTCAGCGTGGTCGAGCGGCTGGTGCGCCGGCCGAAGGACGAGCAGCATCGGCAATGGCAAAAGGCCGTCGCCGATGGAGGGATCATCGGGCTCGCGGCCACCGAACTCGATACGCCGAAGGTCGGCAATGTCACGCCGAACACGACGCTGACAGCCGACGGCGACGACTATCTGCTCAACGGCACAAAATACTACAGCACCGGCACGCTCTATTCCGACTATGTTCTGGTACGCACCGCCGACACGACAGGCGCCAATGCGGCCGTGCTCATCCCGGTTGCCCGTGAAGGCATCGAACTGATCGACGATTGGGACGGGCTCGGACAGCGCCTGACCGCGACCGGCACCACGCATTTCCGCAACGTGCGCGTCAAGCGTCAGGAGACGGTGTTCGATGCACCCGATACCGGATACGGCATTCCCTACTCCAACACATTCGCGCAATTGTTCCTGACCGCCATCAACGCCGGCATCGCGCGCGCCGTGTTGCAGGACGCCACCGAGCTGGTGCGATCGCGCAAGCGGACCTTCTACTATGCGCCGAGCGAAATTCCGGCTGATGACCCGTTGCTGCAACAGACCATCGGTCAGATCGCAAGCGGGGCGTTTGCGGCCGAGACCGTCGTGCTCGCGGCGGCGGAGGCGCTCGATGCCGCCACCGACGCGTTCGATGCCGGCGACGCCGGCGCTGTCGATGCCGCCCACAAGGCGGCACTGCTCTCGGCAAAGGCAAAGCTCGTCGCTGACGAGTTTGCGATCCGCAGCGGCAGCCTGCTGTTTGACGTAGGCGGCGCGTCCGCCATCAAGAAGGCGACCAACTTCGACCGTCACTGGCGCAATGCGCGGACCCTGGCGTCGCACAATCCAAACACCTTCAAGGCTCGCTCGATCGGGCAATTTGAGATCAGCGGCACGCTGCTACCTGCCAAGGGCTTCTTCTGATCGGAAACGATCCGGCGAGGCGAAGAGAGGGGAGAGACTCGATGAGCAAGCCGGACCTCCATTTGGTCGATGCCGACCATGAGATCGAGCAGCAGTTTCGGCTCGTGATGCGCCGCCTCGCCGGCGGCGTTTCGATCATCACCGCGGGACAAGGCGACGACATCACCGGGATGACCGTCACCTCGCTGACATCGCTCAGCGCCGCTCCGCCGCGGCTGCTGGTCAGCATCAACCGGCAGGCCTCATGCTTTGCCCCGATCGCACGCCATCGCCTGTTTGGCGTCAATATCCTCGGCTCCGACCAGCAGGCGCTGGCGGAGCGTTTCAGCAACCGCCGCCTGAACGGCCAGCAACGCTTCGAGGGAACGGCCTGGACATATGGCCCTTCCGGCGTCCCGCTGCTGCAACACTCGCTGGCCATGGTCGAATGCCAGGTCGAGGAGATCATCGAGCGGCATTCGCACGGCATCATCGTGGGCCGTCTCTCCAGCATGGAACTATCGCATCGCCCAACCGGCCTCACCTACTGGAATGGGCAATATGTGCAGATCGATCACGAAGCCGATCTCGATCTCCTGGCCGAGGTCAGCATTCCCCTGGCGCATGTCCGTTAGGACAGTGAAAGGCAAAGCATGAAACGCGAAATGCCGCCACCGTCGGCTCCGGCATCGGCCGGCGCGGTCAGCAGAGCACCGGGCCGCTGGCAGCTGGACCGGATCGTGGCCGAGTTGCGGACGTCCCGCGAGGAGACCCATAGCATCCGGCGGGACGGCGAGGCTCATCGTGCCCCCTCTCGCGACGCGCTGGAGGCGATCCTCGACGGCCTTACCGAAGCGCTGTTCCCGCGACACTACGGCCAATCTGACCTCGACGGCGAGAACATCGACTATTTCGTCGGCAACACGCTAAGCACCGCACTCGATTCCCTCAGCGCGCAGATTCATCGCGGCGCATTGTTCGTTGGCGACGAGCTGGAGCCGGGCTTTGTGCACGAAGAGGCGATCGAGCTGACGAGGGCGTTCGCTACGCAGCTGCCGTCGGTCCGCGGACTTCTGATCAACGATCTGCGGGCGGCATTTGTTGGAGACCCGGCGGCGCGGAATTTTCCCGAGATCCTGATTGGCTATCCCGGGATGACCGCCATCATTCACCATCGCCTTGCCCATCTCCTCTACCAGGTCGGCGCACGGCTGGTGGCCCGCCTGATGTCGGAGATCGCACATACCCGGACCGGCATCGACATTCATCCCGGCGCCCAGATCGGCTCGGGCTTCTTCATCGATCACGGCACCGGCGTCGTGATCGGGGAGACTGCGATCATCGGTAACAACGTCCGTGTCTATCAGGCGGTCACGCTCGGGGCGCGGCATTTCCCGACCGACGACGAGGGACATGTAATCAAGGGCGACGCACGCCATCCAATCGTCGAAGACGATGTCGTGATCTACGCCGGCGCGACGATCCTTGGCCGGATCACGATCGGCCGCGGCTCCACCATCGGCGGCAATGTCTGGCTGACCAGGGATGTTCCGCCGAACAGCGTGGTGACCCAGGCCACGGCGCGCAATACGCCGGCGTCTGGCTAGAGCGTTTTCGAGCGAAGTGGACACCGGTTCGCGTGAAGAAAACGCGTCAAAACAAGAATCTAGAGCTTCGGTTCTGATTCAATCAGAACCGAAAATGCTCTAGACGTTCCTTATCTCAGCCTGCCACCGGCGCCTTCCAGCGCATGAAGTGCCGTTCGATCGCCTCGAGGACGGCATTGAACGCCAGGCCGATCACGGTGATTCCGAGAATGCCGAAATACATCTGCGGGATCAGGAAGCTGTACTGGCTGTTGATGATGAGATAGCCGAGACCGGCCTTGGCCCCGACCATTTCGGAAGCCACCAGCACCAGCATGGCCGACGCGCTGGCCAGACGAATGCCGACGAAGATCGTGGGCAGTGCGGCAGGCAGGATCACCTTACGGAACAGTTGCTGCGGGGTCGCTCCCATGGTCCGCGCCGATTTGATCAGCAAGGGGTCAACCTGCTTCACCGCGGCGATCGTGTTGAGCAACAACGGCCAGGCGCAGCTGTAGATCACCATCGTGACCTTCGACAGCTCACCGATCCCGAGCAGCAGGATGAACACCGGCAGCAGCGCCAGCGGCGCGGTGTTGCGGCAGATCTCGATGAACTGGTTCAGGAGATCGCCGAGCCGGGCGTACCAGCCGACGGCAAGGCCCAGCGGCACGATCAAGGCAACCGAGATCAGAAATCCGCTCAAGGCGCGCAGCAGGCTGGCAGAAACATCGTCATAGAGTTCGCCGGTTTGCGCGAGCTGCCAGCCGGCCGCGATCACCTCCGAGAACGGCGGCAGGAACACCGGATCGATCAGCCCAAGCCGCGGCGCGGCCTCCCAGGCGGCGAGCAGGACAATCAGTAACAACGAACGTCGCCCGCGTGCCGCCAGACCGCGGATGCCTGCGCGCAACCGATCTGTGATCGGCGGCAGGCGGCCTTCCACCGCCTGCTCGCGCCGCCCATGCGCCAGTTCCAGCAATGTCAGCATTTCGAGACTAGACATGAGCAACCTCCGCAGCTTCAGGGCCCGCACGGCGTGCGCCGGTACCGTCCGCCAACTGGCCCTGCTGGGCCTTCCGCACTTCCTCGCGAAGCAGGCTCCAGACCTCATGCCTCACGCGACCGAACTCCGGCAGCGACCGCACATCCTCGGATTCGCTGCGCAAGCGCTCGGGGATATCGACCACCTGTTTGATCCGCCCCGGGCGCGACGTCATCACCGCCACCCTTTGGCCGAGCACGACGGCCTCGTCGATGCCATGGGTAATGAAGACGATGGTCTTGCCGGTGGCGCGCCAGATCCGCAGCAATTCACCCTGCAGCGTCTCGCGCGTCTGCGCGTCGAGCGCGGCGAACGGCTCGTCCATCAGCAGCACCTCCGGGTCATAGGCGAGGCTTCGCGCAATTGCGACACGCTGCTTCATGCCGCCGGAAAGCTCGTGCGGATAGCGGTCGGCAAAGCCGGACAAGCCGACCAGATCGAGGAAATGCTGCGCAATCTCGCGCCGCTGCCTGGCCTTGAGGCCTGCGATGTCGAGCCCGAACTCGACGTTCTGCGCCGCAGTTCGCCACGGAAACAGCGCGTATTGCTGGAACACGATGCCGCGATCGCGTGCAGGTCCGGCGATCGGCCGGCCATCGAGCAGGATACGGCCGCTGGTCGGCGCGGTGAGCCCGCCCAGAAGGTCGAGCAATGTGGATTTGCCACAGCCGCTCGGACCCACCAGCGCGAGGAATTCACCCGCACGAACATCCAGCGTGATGTCCTCCAGCGCGGTGAAGCGACCGGACGGCCGGCCGCCGTCGCCTCGCGTCACAAACTCCTTGCGGACCTGCTCGAAGCGGATCTTGACCGTGCTCATCGCGCCTCCGCGGTCTTGCCGGGACGGAAATAGTTGAACTCGTTGGTGTAGGTGTCGGACGCCTTGACCTGCCCCGGCTTGAACAGCCCGTCCTTGACCAGCCAGTCGATCCACACCTGGATCTCACCGTCCGATATCACGCCGCCCTTGGATGCAACCCCGGTGCTCTTCCAGTACTTGATCGAGGATGCATCCTCATTGCGCTTGCGCTCCGCGATGATCTTCTCGAACCGGGCCCGCACTTGTTCCGGCGGCGTCGTCTGCGCCCACTGGATCGCCCGCGAAATCCCTTCCACCAGCTTGCGGGCCGTGTTGGGATTGTCCTTGATGAACTTGTCGCGCAGGACATAGGCGCCGCCGGTGAACTGGCCGAACAGGTCGGTATCGGCGAACAGCGAGCGGATGCCGCCACGCTCCAATGCCTTGTCGCGCAGCACGCCGCTGAGCACGCTGACTTCGACCTGACCTTGCCGCAAGGCCTGCTCGCTGCTGACCGGCGGGATCGCCACCAGCGTCACCTGCTTGGCGTCGCCGGCGCTGAGGCCGTTACGGGCCAGATATTCGCGCAGCACAAATTCCAGATGCGCGCCCAGCGTGTTGACCGCAACCTTCTTGCCGATCAGGTCGCGCGCCGTCTTGATCGGGCTGTCCTCCTTCACGAAGTAGCCCTGATAGGTGTTGGCATCGGAGCCGTAGTAACCGACCACGGCCTTGATCGGCGCCCGCGCCGCGATCAGCTTGAGAATCGCGCCATAGAACGCACCCCCGATGTCAATGTCACCGGTGACGACGGTCTGGATGTCCTGCGGCCCGCTGATCGTATTGCCGACCCATTTGAGCTTCAGCGGCGCGAGATAGCCGAGGTCTTCGGCCAGCTCCGTGAACGTCACCTGGCCGGCCCAACCCTGGTAGCGGATCTCGGTCTTTTCGAGCGGCGGCTCGGCGAAAGCCGAAGCCGCCAGCCCCAGTGCCACGGCACCGGCAAGGATGAGCCGCGCGGCCGCGCGCGCGGCGAAACGCCGGGCGCGAAGAATTCGGATCAATGCATTCATGTTCGCAACTCCCACAATCAAACGAGATCAAGCCGCCTTCGCGGCCTGCTGCTTCGGTGCCTTGATGCGCGTCACACTCCGGCGGCCGTCGATTGACACCGGCACTTCGCCGTCGATCGTGGCACGGCGCACCACGCGGTGCTGATCGCCGTAATCATTGACCGCATAGTGCTGGGTGGCGCGGTTGTCCCAGATCGCGACGTCGCCGGCCTGCCAGCTCCAGCGCACGGTGTTCTCGGGCGCGGTGATGTGCGACTGGAACAGGTCGAACAGCTTCTGGCCGTCGTATTTCGGCAGGCCGACGAAACGCTGCACGAAATTTCCGAGCACCAACGTCCGCTCGCCGGTCTCGGGGTGAACGCGCACCACGGGGTGCTCGGTCTCGTAGACGGTGCCGGTGAACACTTCGTCGAAATGCTTGCGGTCGGCTTCGCTTGCGCGGGCCTTGACGGCATAGTCATAGGCGTTGCTGTGAACCGCCCACAGCTCGTCGGCGAGCCGTTGCAGCGGCACCGGCAGGTCGAGATAGGCGGCCGCCGTACTCGACCACACGGTGTCGCCGCCATAGGGCGGAACCACCACCCCACGCAGCACCGAGATTTTCGGATAGGCGTCGACGAAGGTCACGTCGGTGTGCCATTGGTCGGCGCGGCCGCCGCCGCGGCCCGAATCCAACTCGAGGATCGACGACGTCCCCTTGGTCGCACCGACCGTCGGATGCGGCACGAGCTTGCCGAGCCGCACCGCAAAGCGCTCCTGCTCGGCATCGTCGAGATGCCCCTGGCCGCGGAAGAAGATCACCTTGTGCTCGAGCAGCACCTGGTTGACGGCGCGGATGACCTCGTCGGACAGATCGCCCGACAGCCTGACGTTCCTGATCTCCGCTCCAAGCCTCGCCGCGCGCTTGACGATGTCCGCGCGGGGAATGACGTTGTCAATGGTCGTCGCATTGCTCATGATCGTGCTCTCACCACCGCGATCTCCCAGACAAGGCTCCGCCATGCGCCGGTCGCGGGAGCGACGGCGGAGACAAACAAATTCAGTACAGTGCTGCTATGCCCTACTCGGCCGCCACGTACTCCGGTGGCCGCCACACCGCCGGCGCATAAAGCTCGGCGCCGAAATCGTCGGCGATCGATCCGTTGATGCGCGCTTCGTGCGCCGGCAGATCGTCCAGAAACAGATCACGGCTGATCCGTGCCACAACGGCAGGAATGTCGCGCCTGAAGCTTGGGACATCGCCGACCGGCAAGCCAAAACTGACGAAGGCCGCCGGGTTGAAGACGTGAATATTTTTCAGGAAGGGCGCGCGGCCGGGCTCCCTCTCCAGATATTCATGCCCCGATCCGAAATAGGGATACGCCGCCAGCGTCTCGTCGCGCTCATCGTCACGCGGCGTGAACCGGTCGCGCCACAGCAGGATCTCGTCCGCGAAGTCGCGGAGCTCGGTCTGCGCGCCGAGGTCCACCGAATATCCGCTGCCGCCGATGGCAAAGTCGAACGCAAATTCACCCTGCGGCGTTACTGCGACGGCCCGCCCGCCCTCCTGCCTCACCGCTTGCCACGGTGCGCCCAGGTGAACGTGGAAATTGGGAAACGCGACGGCGCGCGAGATCGCGTCCGGCGGCGGCGTCGAGCCGGCGCGGCGGAAGCAGATCGCCTGTTGCCAGCGGACGGCATCGGGCAACGCTCCGTAATTGTCGTAGGCACCCGGATAGCCCCGGATCCGGATCACCGGGAGCGACGCCAGGGTTTCGCGCCGCGCATAGAGGTGGACGTCGCGCGCGCCGGCTTCGAGCGCGACGGCGGCGGCGTCGAATGCTGACGCGGCGCTTCCGACCACAGCGACCGATCGCCCTCGCAGGGCCCTGAAGTCGATCTTTTCCGAGGTATGCGCATGAAATTGCTTCGGCAGGTTGCGCAGTGCTTCCGGAATATGGGCGCCACCACTGCCGGCAAAGCCGGTCGCGAGCACAAGCTTTCGCGTGGTTTCGACTGTCGTGCGACCGCCCTGCTCCAGATGCAGCCGCAGATGATCTCCCGCGGGTTCGATGCGAACCAGCCGCGTCCCATAACGAACGGCAACGCCTGTGACCCTGCGATACCAGTCGAGATAGGCCGCCCAGTCGAGCCGCAGAATGCGATCGAGCGCATCGTATGCGGCGGCGCCGTAACGCGCCTCGTACCAGGCCTGGAATCCGAGACCAGGCAGGCCGAGCTCGGGGCCCGGCAAGCTCTTGGGCGTGCGCAGCTTGTGCATCCGCGCACTCGTCAGCCAGACGCCTGACGTACTGCCGTCGGCCGCGGCATCGATCACGGAGACCTTGCCGATCCCGGCCCGCCGCAGCGCAAATGCAAATGCCGAGCCGGATTGTCCACCGCCGACGACGACCGCATTGTGATCGATCCCGCCGCGATCAGGCACCCAGTTTTGCGGATCGGGTCCGATCAGGCGCAGGGCTTCGCGGGCAACGCTGTCGGGATCGGATTGCGGCATGTTGATCGGCCTCGCTTTGACGCTGTAAATCGTAAAAGCCAGAGATCGCCAGTCAATGAAACGAAACCAGCTTTGTTTTCGACGGCGCGCAACGATCGCTTCGCGGTCGACGCAGCCGTTGAAATATTTGCGGCGATCGTCGCCTTGCTCGCTCCGGCTGCGCGCAAGAACCGCAAGACAGCCCCGTCTCACGCGCGCGATCAGCGCAAAGCGCCTGCTGATTTCATCATGACGGCTGCACTCGTCTAACATCGCCGATCAACTCACAAGGTTCATGCTTGCTTCCCGCGCAACAATGCAAGTTCATTTCATCGACAGGCTTGCGATCACCGACGTAGAGTCAAAGTCCAGCTCGCACGCCGAAGCGCGCACAGCGCCGCAATCATGGATCATCGGACATGCCGCAAACGAGTGGCGCCATCAGCCTCGAACACGATACTCCGGAGCTGGCTCGCTCCTACGATGAAGCCGGGCTGGTCCAGTTCCGTCACGGCAAGTTCCTGATCGGACCGTTGGCGATCAAATCCGGCGAGCATGTCCTCGACATCGGGACCGGCACCGGCCGCCTCGCCGAATTCGTGGCAGATCTCGTCGGACCGAACGGTCAGGTGATCGGCATCGATCCGCTCGCCGGCCGCATCGAGATCGCGCGGCTTCGCCAGTCGGACAATCTGCAATTCCACACCGGCCGGGCCGAGGACCTCTCGCGCTTCGATGACCGCCAGTTCGATGCGGTCTATCTCAACAGCGTGTTCCATTGGATCGCCGACAAGGGCGGCGCCTTGCGGGAGATCCACCGGGTGCTGAAGCCGGGGGGCCGGCTTGGGCTGAACGTGCAGGACCCGTCGCGTCCGCATCAGTCCCGCGCACTGCTGCGCCAGGCCATCGCCGAGGCAGGGCTCGCCGATCATCGCGAGGATTCCAACCCGGTGCTTGGCCTGACCGATGACGAGCTCAGGCCGCTGTTTGTCGCCGGCGGCTTCGCCGATTACCGCAGCGAGTTGCGCGCGCTGACCGACGTCCATGCAGATGCAAATTCGCTGCTCCGCTGGTCGGAAGCCAGCGCCTTCGGCAACTTTCTGGAGGCATTCTCACCGACCGAACGTGAACAGGTCCGCAGCGCCTTTGCCCGCCTGGTCGAAACCAAACGAACGCCGGAGGGGCTGATCCTGGAGCGTTATTTGCGTTTCGCGTTTGCGCGCAAGGCGCCGGCTGGCAACTGACACCACCAACATTCCCGAGTTTCAGGCATGAGCGATCGACGGCTCTCTCTCAATCTCTTCATCTATCCGGGCGGCCATCACGAGGCGGCGTGGCGCTACAAGGGCTCCGCCGCGAACCGCATCCTCGACGTCACCTTTTATCAGGAGCTGGCGCAGAAGGCCGAAGCGCACAAATTCGACGCGATCTTCTTTGCCGACGGACCGGCCCTGGCCGACAATGTCCGCTACGCGCAGCGCTTCCGCTTCGAGCCGATCACCTGGCTCGCCGCAATCGCGGTCGCCACCAAGCGGATCGGCCTGATCGCGACCGCGTCAACGACTTATAGCGAGCCTTACAACCTTGCCCGCCTGTTCGCCTCGCTCGATCATCTCAGCGGCGGCCGCGCCGGCTGGAACATCGTGACGACAAGCACGGCGCAGGCGGCGCAGAATTTCGGCCTGCCGGAGCATCCGCCGCATCACGAACGCTATGAGCGGGCGCGGGAATATCTCGACGTCGTCACCCATCTCTGGGACAGCTGGGAAGACGACGCGCTGATCAACGATCCCGTCTCCGGGGTGTTTGCCGATACCGGCAAGATCCACGCGATCGACCATTTCGGGAAGCATTTTCGGGTTCGCGGGCCGCTCAACATCTCGCGGACGCCGCAGGGACGGCCGGTCTACGTCCAGGCGGGCTCGTCGGACGACGGCCGCGCCTTTGCCGCGCGCTTTGCGGAAGCGATCTTCACCGCGCATCAGACGCTGGCGAGCGCCCAGGAATTCTACGCCGACATCAAGCGTCAGGCGCGCGTCTTCGACCGCAGCCCCGATCAGGTCAAGGTCCTGCCGGGCATCAGCCCGTTCATCGCCAGCACGCAGGCCGAGGCAGATCGGCTGCAGGACGAGTTCAATGAACTGATCCAGCCGGAATATTCGCTGACCCAGCTGCGCCAGATGATCGGGCTCGACCTCTCCGGTTTCGATCTCGACGGTCCGTTCCCGCGCCATCTGATCGACACCGACGGTGCGCGCGGCGTGGCCAGCCGTTTCAAGCTCGTGGTCGATATCGTCGATCGCGAGAAGCCGACGATCCGCCAGCTGGTCCAGCGCCTCGCCGGTGCCCGCGGCCATTGGGTGATTGCCGGTCCGCCGGAGAAGATCGCCGACAATATCCAGACCTGGTTCGAGAACGGCGCCGCCGACGGCTTCAACGTCATGCCGCCCTGGCTGCCCGGTGGATTCGACGTGTTTGCCGAGCAGGTCGTTCCGATCCTGCGCAAGCGCGGCCTGTTCCGCGACGACTACGCCGGCACGACCTTGCGCGATCATTACGGTCTGAACCGGCCGCCGAGCGCCTTTTCCGGCTCGATTCAGGCGATCGCCTGATCGCCTCACATTCCCCAGATCGTTCGGCCTTCCGCGGCAAATGCCGCCGCGCGGCTCTCATCAAGGATGTAATAACGACCATGCAGACTGCGCGTTTCTCCTGGCTTTCCGCTTTCCTGCTTCTTGGCGCCGTTGTCGGCGCCACTGTGCGCGCAGAGACGCCTGCCAAGCCCGAATTGAAAGTCGGTTTCGTCCCGGGCCCCTATATCGACGAGTTCAAGGTCGGCGTGGCGCCGGAGCTGCAGAACAAGGGCTATCGCGTCAAATATGTCGAGTTCTCGACCGGACTCGAGGCCAACAACGCGGTGTTCAAGGGCGAGATCGATGCCAACGTGATGCAGCACACGATCTTCCTGAACTCCTATAACGAGCGGCAGAGCACCGATCTCGTCGGAATCGTCCACGTGCCGACGCCCCCGATGGGGCTCTATTCCAAGAAGCACCCGCCGGGCACGCCGATCAGGCCGGGCTCGACGATCGCGGTGCCCAACGACCCCGTCAATCTGCAGCGCGCATTGTGGATCCTGCGCGACCTCGGACTCGTCGAGATCCGCGACTCAAAGCCGGTCGACGTCAGCGAGCTCGACGTCATCAAGAACCCCGGCGGCATCAAGATCGTGCCGCTGGAAGCAGCCCAGGCGCCGCGCGCGCTCGACGACGTCGACTTCGCCGCGATCCAGGGCAATTTCGCGATCTACAGCGGATTGAAGCTGACCAATGCGTTCGCGCTGGAAAAGATGACGACGCCCTACGTCAATGTGGTTGCCGTCAAGAAGGCCAATGCCGATGCCGCGTGGGCACAGGACATCGTTGCCGGCTATAAATCGCAGACCTTCAAGACCGCTATCCTTTCCGACCGCTTCTATGACGGGTTTGCCTTGCCGGACTATCTGAAGTGATGGCCGAACCGCCCGGAGCGCCGCAAATCATCCAACGCGTCGCTCGGACGGCCCGCCATAGCTGTCAGTTCGCTTTCGCCTTCACGTATCGGCCCGGCGCGGATTCCCCTGGAGGATAGAGATTGCTGCCGAGTTGCGGGCGGGCGGGCACCTGGTCTTCAGCCCACGGCTTGAGCCAGGCGATCCAGTCGTTCCACCAACTGCCCGGCTTTTCGGCCGCGCCCGCCAGCCAAGCCGCCGGGTCGTCGCATCGCTCGTCCGACAGCCAATAGCTTCGCTTGTTCTTCGAGGCGGGGTTGATCACGCCGGCAATATGCCCGCTCGCGCCCAGCACAAAGCGGGTGTTGCCGCTGAACAGGCCCGTGGTGCGATAGGCCGATCGCCATGGCACGATGTGATCCTCAACGGTCGCCAGGACATAGGCAGGCAGGTCGACCCGCCCGAGATCGATTGGCGTATCGCACATCGTCAGGCGGTTCGGCTCCCGAAGGTTGTTCTCCAGGTACATGTTGCGGATGTACCAGCAATACATCGGCCCCGGCAGGTTGGTCACGTCGGCGTTCCAGAACAGAAGATCGAAACGCTCAGGCGATTTTCCCTTCAGATAGTTGTTGATCACGTTCGGCCAGATCAGCTCCTTCGACCGCAGGGTCTGGAACACAAACCCGAGCTCTGAGCCGCGGTAGATGCCGCCGTTGCCGATGGTCTGCTCCCGCTGTCGCGTACTCTCCTCGTCCACGAACACGCCGAGGTCCCCCGGCTCGCGGAAGTCGAGCATCGTCGTCAGCAACGTTACGCAGGCGACAGACTCATCACCCCGCGTCCGCAGGATCGCCAGCGCGGATGACACGATGGTTCCCCCGACGCACCAGCCGACGACGTTGACCTTGTCGGCACCGGAGATCGAGCGAGTGACCTCGATCGCGCGCATGGCGCCCTGTTCGACATAATCGTCCCAGGCAAAGTGCCCGCATGAGGCATCCGGATTGCGCCAGGAGACCATGAAAACGGTCAGGCCATGCTCGACCGCAAAGCGGACGAAGGAATTGGCCGGCTGCAGGTCGAGAATGTAGAACTTGTTGATGCAGGGCGGCACGATTAGCAGCGGCCGTGCCGTCACCTGCTCGGTCGCCGGTTCATATTGAATAAGCTGAAAAAGCTCGTTCTCGAAGACGACCGCGCCCCTTGACGTGGCGACGTCCTTTCCGACCTCGAAAGCCTCCTCGTCGGTAATCGTCAGGCTGCCTCTGCCCAGATCGGTCATCAGGTTCTCGAGGCCGGCCTTGAGGCTCTGACCTTCGCTATCCGTCGCAAGCTTGATGACGTCAGGATTGGTGGCGATGAAATTGGTCGGGCTCATCGCCTCGACAAGCTGGCGCGTGAAGAAGCGCAGGCGATGCTTCTCCTTCTCATCGAGCTCGAGCGCTTCAACGAAGTCGACGCAATAGCGCGCGTTCAGCAAATAGCATTGCTTCAAAACGCTATAGGCCGCGTTGTCCCGCCATTCCTCGGCGTTGAACCTCCGATCGCCCCGCGCAGGCTCGATGCCCCCTTCGCTCGGCACCCCGGATGCCGATCTGATGATGTGCTCGGTGAGCTGGTACAGGCGCTTGAGGTGATCCGCCTGCAATTCGGCGAAGCGTTCCGACGAATTCAGGGTTGAGCCGAGGTTCGCCCCCTCGCGATCGACGTTCGTCGCCCACCCGAGCGACCGCCACAGGCTTTCCCCCGCTTTCATGAAACCCTCGACAAATTCGTCGGGCATGTTGAATGGCCGATTCATGACGTCCCTCGCTAGGCAAGATTGACTGGTTCGCTTCCGATTTCGGGCAGCTTCTAGCTGGCGCCCTTTGCCCTCGGATGCACCGAGAGCCTATTATGTTTCCGGGCGCTTGCGCGTGACCGATTTCAGCCGGTCCCGCCGCGCCGCAGTCTCAGGACCCGGAGCGGACAGCGCCCTCCCTGATCCCGTCGACGCTGACGGAGAGGCGCTTGATCTTGTCGTACAGTGTCTGCTTCGGGATGCTCAGAAGCGCGGCGGTCGCCTGGACGTCGCCTTGCTTGCGGCGCAGCGCGTCCTCGATCATCGATCGCTCGATGTTCTCCAGTTGCCGCGGCAATGACATATCCGACGTCCCGAAGCCCGCCTTATTGATCGTCTTGCGGTCGAGCACACCAAGCACGAAACGATCGGCGACGTTGCGAAGCTCCCGCACATTGCCCGGCCATGAATAGGCCAGCAAATGCGACATGGTCTGCTCGTCCAGGATCGGCGCATCGCGCTCGAACCGCCGCGCCGCGTCTAGGGTGAAATGCTCGAACAGCAGCGGGATATCCTCGCGCCGCTCGCGTAGCGGCGGCAGCTCGATGAATGCGACGCCGAGGCGATAGTAGAGATCGGCACGAAACAGCCGCTTTTCGCTCAGTTCGAACAAATTCGCCTTGCTCGCGGCCACGACCCGGCAATCCACAGAGATCGGCTTGTTGGTTCCGACGCGCTCGATGGATCTGTCCTGCAGCGACCTTAGCAACTTGACCTGGACACTCAGCGGCATGCTCTCGATTTCGTCGAGGAACAGCGTCCCGCCATTGGCATATTCGATCTTTCCGATCCGTTGCCGGGTGGCACCGGTGAACGCGCCCACCTCGTGGCCGAACAGCTCGCTCTCGACCAGCGATTCCGGAAGGCCACCGCAATTCACCGCGACATAGTTGCCGCCGCGGCGGCCGCTGTGATTGTGCAGGCAGCGCGCGACCACGTCCTTGCCGGTTCCGGTTTCACCATAGATCGTGACGTCGACATTGGTCGTAGCCAGGGTGGAGACGAGCCGGCGCACTTCCTGGATCTGCGGCGATCGGCCCTGCAGGCTCGCCTCGATTCCCTGGCGATCCGCCAGGGCCGATCGCAGCGAACGAACCTCCAGGGTCAGCCGCCGCTTTTCCGCCGCCCGGCGCACCACCGAGATCAGCAGCTCCGAGGAGCACGGCTTCTCGATGAAGTCGTAGGCGCCGGTCCGCATCGCCTGCACGGCCATTGAGATATCGCCGTGACCGGTGATCAGGATCACCGGCAGATCCTGGTCCAGTCGGCGCAGATCGGACAGCCATTCCAGGCCGCTCCGCCCGCGCAGGCGTACATCGCAGACCACGACGAAGGGCATGTCGGCACGAACGGATCCGTTGGCGGTCTCGACCGAGGCAAATCCGGAAACGGAAAATCCTGCGAGCTCGAGCGCCTGGACGCCACCGATCCGTACGTCGTCGTCGTCCTCGACATAGATCACGCCGATCGATTGGTCATCGCCCATGCGAAGCCGCCTCTGCTATCTCAGCCAATGGAAGGATCACGACAAACTCGGCACCATCAGGCATCAGGTTTCGCGCACGCAGTTCGCCGCCGAAAGAGCGCGCGATGTGGTTGGAGAGCATCAGGCCGAGGCCCAGTCCCTTGCCGGCGGGCTTGGTCGTCACGAATGGTTCGAACATGCGCTGCAGGACGTCGGACGCGATCGCGGGCCCGCTGTTGCTGATCGCGATGCGGCAGCGCGCGGTCTGCGCCTCCTCCCTGCTCGCCCGGATCAGGATCGACTTCTGTTCGACGTTCTCCACCGCATCCAGCGCATTGGCCACGATGTTGCACAACAGCTGCTCCAATCGCGTTTGATCGGCGACGACGGCCAGCTTCGCGTCGATATCGGTCGCGACGGCGACCCCGCCGTCCTTGACTCGCCCGGCGAGTATCTTGAGCGCCTCGGCGACGGCCTGTTCGACGGAGACCGCACCAAGCGGGCTGCTCGACTTGTATGCGAAAACCCGCAATTGGCTGGTCAGACGTCCGAGCCGGCGTACCAGTTCGCCAATTCGGGTGAGATTTCCGCGAGCATCGCCGATCGAACCACGGTCGACCAGCAGGACCGCATTGTCGGCAGCAGTCTGCAGCGCAGCCAGCGGCTGGTTCAGTTCGTGCACGATGCCGGCCGACATCTGGCCGAGCGCGGCCAGCTTGCCGGCGTGAACGAGTTCATCTTGCGCTGCCCGCAATTCGGCGGTGCGCTCCTGCACCCTCGTTTCGAGCATGTCGTTGGCCGTCTGCAACGCGGCCTGGCTGGCCAACCGGTGCTTGATCTCTCTCCGGCGTTGCTCGACAAGGCCGAGCGCCAGCAGCGCAACGACCGCGACGAGACCCGATATGCCCCCGATGATGAGTGCGATCCGCCGTGTGGGCGCCTCGTCATCGAGAAGGACCAGGTTCCACAAGCCGCGGTTGATCGGAAGCTCGCTGACCGTGTAGGCGGTTCCGTTCTGCGTGGTGATCTGTGCGGCATCGTTCTCGGACTGGGCGGCGAAGGTCCATCCGAGCGGCGCCAGGTCGTGGTTTCCGTAGGGTTTGGACCGTGCAATGTCATCGCGGGTCTGAACCGACAGCGGTGCCATCGGGCGGTAGCGCCACTCGTCGCGCGAGGCAAGGATCGTCACTTTGCGCTCGTCGACCAGAAGGATGTCGTTTTCGGTGTTGCGCCACGCACGCTCGAACGAGTCCAGATTGACCTTGACGGTGGCGACCCCTTTCGTCGTGCCGCCCTGCTTCAGCGCATAGGACAGATAGTAGCCGGCGCGCGCCGTGGTGATACCGATACCGAAGAATGCCCCGCGGCCGCTCGCGAGTGCTTCGCTCACATAAGGGCGATACGACAGGTTTTCGCCGAAGGGTGTCCCGGGCTGGTCGAAATCGGCCGCGGCCAGCGTCGCACCGGAGACGCCCAGGACATAGAGGTTGTCGGCTCCTGCAAGCAGGTTGATCGACTTCAGATAAAGGCTGACGGTCTGTTGCAGTGCGGGATCGTTGGGGGCCTCGAGCAGCCGGAATACACTGGGTGACGTCTCCAGCAGGGACGGCAGGTATTCGAATCTCGAAAGATAACCGTCGAGCCTGGCGGCCTCGACCGCCAACCGCTGTTGCGCCGCGGCGTGCAAATGGTCGAGCCCGCGGCGAAACGTGATCGCATATCCGAGCCACGATGCCGCGGCGACCAGCGCAAGAGCAAGCGCGCCGCGAACCAGCCACCGCGTGGAAATGGGGATCACCAAACCGACTTTGGGAGGCCCCTTGATGTTCACCAGGGATGGAAGCTCCGTCATCTTGTGAACCAGCACAAAGCGGGGAGCGCCGGCCACTGCGGACGACCACTCACGCATGGGCCAACTCTATGGTCTTGCCCCGGAATACGCGACAGGAAAATCCGGTGTTGACCGGCAAGGTCACGCACATCCCGATCAGGATGACCTTGAGCGTGGCAGGACCGCCGGCGGTCTGCAAAACGGTGAGCTGGTCGATCACGACATCGATCTCCTCCGCGACCCCAATCAATGCAGCTTGACGTGCGGCTCGGTCCGCCGGGTGATCAGGCGGGCCAGCGTGTCGAGCGCGACCTTCGCCGGACCGTGCAGGGCGTATTCGTGCATCTTGTACAGCGACAGGTACATCATCCGGGCGAACATCCCCTCGAAGACAAGGCTGCCACCCACCAGCGCGCCCATCATCGAGCCGACCGTGCTGAATTCGCCGAGCGACACCAGCGACCCGAAGTCCCGGTAACGATAATCCTTGAGCGCCTCGCCCTGCAGAAGCCGCGGGATCTGGGAATAGAGGTGCGAGGCCTGCTGATGCGCCGCCTGAGCGCGCGGTGGCACATTGCCCCGTTCGCCCCATGAGCAGGCCGAACAGTCGCCGATCGCGAAGATGTTGTCGTCGCGCGTGCTCTGCAGGGTCGGCCGCACCACCAGCTGATTGATGCGGTTGGTTTCGAGGCCGGCAATATCCTTCAGGAAATCCGGCGCCTTGACTCCGGCAGCCCACACGATCAGCTCGGCAGGAATCGTCCGCCCGTCGGTCAGGCTGACATGGTCGCAACCGACCTCGGAGACCTTGGCGCCGACCAAGAGATCGACGCCAAGCCTGACGAGCAGTTTCTCCGTCTCTTGCGAAACCCGTTCCGGCAGCGCGGGAAGCACCCGGTCCGCGGCTTCAATCAGCGTGATCCTGATGTCCTTGTGCGGATCGACCTGATCGAGGCCATAGGCCACCACCTCCCGCGTCGTCCGGTGCAGCTCCGCCGCAAGCTCGACTCCGGTCGCGCCTGCGCCGATGATTGCGACCTTCAACTGGTGCTCCCCGAGAGGCGACGATTGGGCGTGGGCGCGGATGCACGCATTGACCATGCGTTCGTGGAAGCGCTTCGCATCGACCTGCGATTCGAGCTTGATCGCGTGATCCACGACACCAGGCGTGCCAAAGTCATTGTTCTGGCTGCCGACGGCGATGACGAGGACGTCATAGTCGAAGCTCCGCTTCGGCGTCACCTCGCGACCTTCGGCATCGAGATACGGCGCCACCTGCACCTGGCGCCGCTCCCGGTCGATCCCGATCATCTCGCCGATCCGGTAGCGAAAGCCGTGCCAGTAGGATTGCGCGAGATAGTCGACCTCATGGGCGGCGATATCCATGCTGCCGGCCGCGATCTCGTGCAGCTTCGGCTTCCAGACATGGGTGCGGTTGCGCTCGATCAGCGTAACGTCGAGCTTTCCCTTGCGGCCGTATTTGTCGCCGAGCCGGGTCGCGAGTTCCAGTCCGCCCGCGCCGCCGCCGACGATCACGACCCGCCGCTTTCCCGATTGCACCTCACTCATGATGGCCTCGACCGATCGCGTTCACAGTCCGCCCATCCCGTCTTTCCGGTCAGGTTCGCTCGGAAACCGCATCCGCGACGGCGACTGCAGCCATGTTCACGATGCGGCGGACAGTGGATGATGGCGTGAGAATATGCGCCGGCTTTGCCGCGCCGAGCAAAATCCCGCCGACCGTCAGCCCCTGCCCCGCGGCCATCCGCAACAGATTGTAGGAGATGTTGGCGGCGTCCAGATTGGGCATCACCAGCACGTTGGCCGGACCGACGAAGCCGGAATCGAGAAATTCATGATCGAGCACAGACTGCGAAAGCGCCGCATCGCCGCGCATCTCGCCCTCCACGGCCAGATCGGGCGATCGCTCGCGAAAGATCGCACGCGCCTCCCGCATCTTGTGCGCTTCCGGCACCGCCGAGCTCCCGAAACTCGAATGCGACAGCAGCGCCACCCTCGGCGTGATGCCGAAGCGCTTGACCTCCTTCGCCGCCAGCAAGGCGATGTCGGCAACCTGCTCGGCGGTCGGGTTGAGATTGCAGTGGGTATCGCAAATGAAAAGCTGATGCTGCGGGAGAATGAGCATCTGCATCACTGCAAGTGTCCGCACGTTCTCCCGCGTTCCGATCACGTTGCGGATGGCAGCCAGATGATCCGCGGTCCGTCCGATCACACCGCACAGCATCGCATCGCCGATGCCACGTTCGAGCAGGATCGACGCGAGCACGGTCGCGTTGCTCCGCGTCTCCGAAAGCGCCAGCGCGGCCGACACGCCATCGCGCTTTCTGCGCGTATGGTAGACATCCGCGCATTTGGAATAGACCCCGGCATCGTGCGGATCGATGATCTCGCAGTCGGTGCCGGGCTTGAGCCGGAGCCCGAACGCCGCGATCCGATCGTCGATCGTCGCCGGCCGGCCAAGCAGGAGCGGCCTGGCTATCCCCTCGTCGACGATGACCTGCGCCGCGCGCAGCACGCGCTCATCCTCGCCCTCGGCCAGAACGAGGGATTTCCCGGCTCCCTTGGCCACGGAAAAGACCGGCTGCATCGCGTTGCCGGATTGATAGACGAACCGGCCCAGCTGCTGGCGATAGGCATCCATATCGGCAATCGGACGTCGGGCGACGCCGCTGTCAGCCGCGGCCCTCGCCACCGCCGGCGCGATCATCTCGATCAGGCGCGGGTCGAACGGCTTGGGAATGAGGTAATCGCGGCCGAAGCGAAGGCCCTCGCCCTTGTAGGCGGCGGCAACGACTTCCGGAACCTCCGTCATGGCGAGGTCCGCGAGCGCGCGGACAGTCGCAAGCTTCATTTCCTCATTGATGGTGGTCGCGCCGCAGTCGAGCGCGCCGCGGAAGATGAACGGGAAGCAAAGCACATTGTTGATCTGGTTGGGGTAGTCCGAACGCCCGGTGCCGATGATCGCATCGGGACGAACCGCCAGCGCGTCCTCCGGCATGATCTCGGGAATCGGATTGGCCATCGCGAAGATCAAGGGATCGCGGGCCATCTTCTCAACCATGTCAGGCGTCAGCACCTTGCCGGCCGACAGGCCGAGGAAGATGTCCGCGTCCGCGATGATGTCGTCCAACTTGCGCGCGTCCGTTTTCACGGCATAGCGCGCCTTGTTGTCGTCCATGCTTTCCACGCGGCCGGCATACACGACACCCTTGGCATCGGTCACGATGATCCGCTCGCGGCGCAATCCGAGGCTCACGATCAGATCGAGGCAGGCAAGCGCCGCGGCGCCGGCGCCGGAGCAGACCAGCTTGACGTCCGCGATGTCCTTCTTGACCAGCTTCAGTCCATTGAGGATCGCCGCGGCAGCGATGATCGCGGTGCCGTGCTGATCGTCGTGGAACACCGGGATCTTCATCCGCTCGCGGAGTTTCTTCTCGATGTAGAAGCATTCCGGCGCCTTGATGTCCTCCAGGTTGATGCCGCCGAAGGTCGGCTCCATCCTGGCGATCGTCTCGATCAGCGCGTCGGGGTCTTCCTCGGCGAGCTCAATATCGAAGACATCGATTCCGGCGAACTTCTTGAACAGGCACGCCTTGCCTTCCATGACCGGTTTGCCGGCCAGCGCGCCGATATTGCCGAGGCCGAGCACCGCGGTGCCGTTGGTGATGACGGCGACGAGATTGCTGCGTGCCGTCAGCACATCGGCCTGTAGCGGGTCCTTGGCGATGACTAGGCAAGGCTCCGCCACACCGGGTGAATACGCCAGCGCCAGATCGCGCTGGGTGGCCATCGCCTTGGTCGGCACCACGGAAATCTTTCCCGGCGTCGGCAGGCGATGATATTCGAGGGCGGCTTCCTTCAGATCCTGGTCCATCGTATTCCTCGGCTTGATGTCTTGGTTCGAGGGGCCGCCATGGGCTTGTCCCTCGCTGTCATTTTCGCCCTCGGCCGACCCGAGGCAGGCGCGCCTTGAACGCACGTGCCGCCACCGCCGCGGACCGTTGCCGGAACAGTTCAGACCACGTGCTGACCGCCATTCGCCGAGATCGTCGAGCCCGTGATGAAGCCGGCATCGTCGGACGCCAGGAACAGCACCGCGCGCGCGATCTCGTGCGGTTCACCCAAGCGGCCGACCGGAATCTGAGGCAGGATATTCTTGGCCACGATCTCCGGGTTGATCGCCTTGACCATCTCGGTGGCGATATAGCCGGGACAGATCGCGTTGACCGTGATGCCGGCGCGCGCGCCTTCCTGGGCCAGCGCCTTCACGAATCCGATGTCACCCGCCTTGGCGGCGGAGTAGTTGACCTGGCCCATCTGGCCCTTCTGGCCGTTGATCGAGGAGATGCAGATCACCCGGCCGAACTTCCGCTCGCGCATGCCGTCCCACACCGGCCGCGTCATGTTGAACAGCGAGTTCAAATTGGTGTTGATGACCGCGTACCATTGCTCCGCCGTCATCTTGTGGAACATGCCATCCTTGGTGATGCCGGCATTGTTAACCAGCACCTCCACCGGCCCGAGATCGGCCTCGACCTGCTTCAGGCCGGCGACGCACGCCTCGTAGTTCGAGACATCCCATTTGTAGACGGCGATGCCGGTCTCGCTCTTGAACTTCGCGGCCGCTTCGTCATTGCCGGCATAGCTCGCCGCCACCTTGTATCCGGCCGCCTTGAGGGCGATCGAGATCGCCTCGCCGATACCGCGCGTTCCACCGGTTACCACTGCAACTCTGGACATGATTGCCTCCCGATCTTGATTGATTTGCACCCGCCCGGCCCTTGTTGGGGTGAGCCCGGCCTCGCTCAGCGCTCGACCGTCAGGGCGACGCCCATGCCGCCGCCGATGCACAGCGTGGCGAGACCCTTTTTCGCGCCACGCTTTTGCATCTCGAACAGCAGCGTCGTCAGCACGCGCGCGCCGGACGCGCCGATCGGGTGGCCGATGGCGATGGCACCACCGTTCACGTTCACGATCGACGGATCCCAGCCCATGTCCTTGTTGACCGCGATGGCCTGCGCTGCAAAGGCTTCGTTGGCTTCGACAAGATCGAGGTCCTTGACCTTCCAGCCGGCCTTTTCCAGCGCCTTGCGCGATGCCGGAATTGGCCCCGAGCCCATCACCGCCGGATCGACGCCGGCAGTGGCCCACGAGACGATCTTCGCGAGCGGCGTCAGGCCGCGCTTCGTCGCTTCATCGGCGCTCATCAACACCAGCGCGGCCGCGCCGTCGTTGAGACCAGAAGCGTTGCCGGCGGTCACCGTGCCTTCCTTGTTGAAGGCGGGCTTCAGCTTTGCAAGCGCGTCCAGCGTCGTGCCCGCGCGGATATATTCGTCCTGGTCGACGACGACGTCGCCCTTCCGGGTCTTGACCGTGACCGGAACGATCTCGTCCTTGAACCGGCCACCCTTCTGCGCATCCTCGGCCTTGTTCTGCGAGCCGGTCGCGAACGCATCCTGCTCCTCGCGGGTGATCTGCCATCTGGCGGCGATGTTCTCCGCCGTGACTCCCATGTGGTAGCCGTGGAAGGCATCGAGCAGGCCATCCTTCAACATGGAGTCGACGAACTTGACGTCGCCCATCTTGGTGCCGCCGCGCATATGCGACAGATGCGGCGCCATCGACATCGACTCCATGCCGCCGGCAACGATGATCCTGGCGTCGCCATTGGCGATCTGCTGCAGGCCAAGCGCCACCGACCGCAGGCCCGAGCCGCAGAGCTGGTTCATGCCCCACGCCGTCTTCTCCTGCGGAATGCCGGCTGCCATCGCGGCCTGCCGCGCCGGATTCTGGCCCTCACCGCCGGACAGCACCTGGCCCAGGATGACCTCGTCGACGTCTTCAGACGACACCTTGGCACGTTCGAGGGCGCCCTTGATCGCGATCGCCCCGAGTTCGTGAGCAGGTATCGTCCCGAACGCTCCATTGAATGAGCCTACCGGTGTCCGCGCCGCGGAAACAACAACCACGTCCGTCATGACCAACTCCCCTGATATACTTCTGATGAACTGGCGGTGATCGTCGGCGACCACCTTCCGTATTCGCTAGCCTGTCGTTACGGCGACTTCGATGTCGCGCGGATCGATGTCGCGATCGAGCCCGGCACGCAGCTTCTCGCGGTCGAGTTCGCCTTCCCACCACGCCACGACGACGCAAGCGACACCGTTGCCGCACAGGTTGGTCAGTGCCCGGCATTCGCTCATGAACTTGTCGATGCCGAGCACGATCGCCATGCCGGGAAGCAGCTCGGGCCTGACAGCCGCGAGCGTTCCGGCGAGCGTGATGAAGCCGGCGCCGGTGATTCCGGAGGCGCCCTTCGACGTCAGCATGGCAACGATGAGGATCGTGATCTGCTCGCCGAAGCTGAGATCGACATTCATCGCCTGGGCAATGAACAGCGTCGCCAGGGTCATGTAGATGTTGGTGCCGTCGAGGTTGAAAGAGTAGCCGGTTGGCACGACGAGACCGACGACAGATTTGGAGCAACCGAGACGCTCCAGCTTTTCCATCAGCTGCGGAAGCGCGCTCTCCGAGGATGACGTGCCGAGCACGATCAGCAGCTCGTCCTTGATGTATTTGAGGAACTTGAAGATCGAGAAGCCGGCGATGCGGGCGATGATGCCGAGCCCGACGACCACGAACAGCAGCGCGGTGAGATAGAAGGTCGCGATCAGGCCGGCGAGATTGCCGAGCGCCTGCGGCCCGTAGCGGCCGATCGTGTAGGCCATGGCGCCAAAGGCGCCGATCGGCGCGACCTTGACGACGATCGAGATCACGCCGAACATCGCGTGCGCGACGTCATCGATCATCGAGCGGACCGTGTGGGCTCGTTCGCCGAGCCCCATCAGCGCGAAGCCGAACAGGATGGCGAACAGCAGCACCTGCAGGATCTCGCCCTGGGCGAACGCTCCGACCACGGTGTCCGGAATGATGTGCAGGACGAAGTCCACTGACTTCATCTCGCTCGCCTGCTTGGCATAGCCGGCGACCGCCGCGGCGTTCGACTGGCCCTGGAAGCCCGCTCCCGGCCGCAGCACGTTGGCGACGATCAGGCCCAGCGCCAGCGCAAAGGTCGAGACGACCTCGAAATAGACCAGCGACTTGATCGCGACGCGGCCCACTTTCTTCACTTCGGAAATGTGGGCGATGCCGGAGACGACCGTGCAGAAGATGATCGGCGCAATGGCCATCTTGATTAGTTTGACGAAGCCGTCGCCCATCGCCTTGATCCAGTCGTTCTTGGCGAGATCAGGCCAGAGCCAGCCGACAATGACGCCGAGCACGATCGCCGCGAGCACCTGAACGTACAGAATCCGGTAAAACGGCTTCTTCAGCGTGACAGGCAACGTTCCGGACGTCGCAGTGGTCGCTGCAGACATTGTGTCTTCTCCCTGATCTCTCTGTGCCTGCGTATCGGCAGGCAAACGTCATTTCTTCTTCTGTGGCGGCAGATCGGTGCAGTGGCCTTCGAAGACCTCCGCCGCCATGCCTATGGACTCGCCGAGCGTCGGGTGCGGATGAATGGTCTTGCCGATATCCGCAGGCTCGCACCCCATCTCGATCGCAAGGCAGACCTCGCTGATGAGATCGCCCGCATGGGTGCCGACGATCCCGCCGCCGATGACGCGATGGGTCGCCGTGTCGAACAGCAGCTTGGTGAAGCCCTCATCGCGTCCGTTGGCGATAGCCCGGCCGGACGCCGCCCAGGGAAACACCGCCTTGCCGAACTTGATGCCCTCGGCCTTGCATTGCTCCTCGGTCTTGCCGGCCCAGGCCACTTCGGGATCGGTGTAGGCAACGGACGGAATCTGTCGCGCATCGAAATACGACTTCTCGCCGTGGGCGACCTCTGCCGCCACATGGCCTTCGTGCACAGCCTTGTGCGCCAGCATCGGCTGCCCGACGACGTCGCCGATCGCAAAAATGTGCGCCACGTTGGTGCGCATCTGCCGGTCGACGTCGATGAAGCCGCGGTCCGTGACCGCGACACCGGCCTTCGCGGCGCCGATCTTCTTGCCGTTCGGGCTGCGGCCGACCGACACCAGAACAAGATCATAGAGCTGCGGCCCGGCGGGTGCTTGCTCGCCTTCGAAGCTGACCTCGATCCCGGCTTCGGTCGCCTTCCCGCCGACCGTCTTGGTCTTCAGCATCACCTTGTCGAAGCGATGCGTGTTCATCTTGTCCCAGACCTTCACCAGGTCACGGTCGGCGCCCTGCATCAGTCCGTCGAGCATCTCGACGACGTCGATGCGTACCCCGAGGGTCGAATAGACTGTCGCCATTTCGAGCCCGATGATGCCGCCGCCGATCACCAGCATGCGCTTCGGGATCGACTTAAGCTCCAGCGCGCCGGTCGAATCGACGATGCGCGGATCCTCGGGCAGGAACGGCAGCTTCACGGCCTGGCTGCCGGCGGCGATGATCGCCTTGGCGAACCTGATGGTCTTCTTGCCGCCCGCCACGGCGACCTCGAGATGATGCGAGTCGAGGAACACGCCGACGCCGGTCACCACCTCGACCTTGCGGGCCTTGGCCATCCCGGCGAGCCCGCCCGTCAGCTTCTTGATCACGCCGTCCTTGAAGGCACGCAGCTTGCCCAGGTCGATCTGCGGCGCGCCAAAGGAAATCCCGTGGTCCGGGAGATGCTTCACCTCGTCGACGACGGACGCCGTATGCAGCAGCGCCTTGCTCGGGATACAGCCGACATTGAGACACACGCCGCCGAGCGTGTCGTAACGCTCGACCAGCACGGTATTCATGCCGAGATCAGCGGCGCGGAAGGCGGCCGAGTAACCGCCGGGACCGGCGCCCAGCACCAGCATGTCGCATTCGATCTCCGCCTTGCCGGAATAGGACGCGGCGGCGGGCGCAACCGGCGGCGGAGCGGCCGCCGGCTGCGATGTGGGCGCAGGTGCCGGCGCGGCCGCGGCGCCTGCGGTCTCCAGCACGAGGATTGTCGACCCTTCGCTCACCTTGTCGTCGACCTTGACCCTGACTTCCTTGACGACGCCGGCGTGCGAGGACGGGATCTCCATCGACGCCTTGTCGGACTCGACCATGATCAGGCTGGTATCAACTGCGACGGTCTCACCGGCCTTCACCAGGACCTCGATGACGGCCACGTCCTTGAAGTCGCCGATATCGGGCACCTTCACTTCGATCTGCTGAGCCATGCTGCTCTCCCCCGATCTCAGAACAACACGCGCCGCAGATCGGCGAGCACATTGGCGAAGTAGACGTTGAAGCGTGCGGCGGCCGCGCCGTCGATGACGCGGTGATCCCAGGACAGCGACAGCGGCAGAGTGAGGCGCGAGGTCCAGGTCTTGCCGTCAGGCGAATGCTGCTTCCAGTATCCCTTGCACACGCCCATGATCGCGACTTCCGGCGCGTTGATGATCGGCGTGAAGTAGATGCCGCCGATGCCGCCGAGCGACGAGATCGAGAAGGTGCCGCCCTGCATCTGGTCCGGCTTGATCTTGCCCTCGCGCGCCAGCTTGGCGAGTGCGTTCATCTCGTTGGCAATTTCCGGCACCGACTTCTTGTCGGCATCGCGGATCACCGGCACCATCAGGCCGTTCGGCGTGTCCGCGGCAAATCCGATGTGCCAGTAGTTCTTGTAGACCAGCGTGTCGCCGTCGAGACTGGCATTGAACTCCGGGAATTTGTGCAGCGTCGCGACCGCCGCCTTCACCATGAAGGGCAGGAGCGAGAGCTTCACGCCGCTCTTCTCCAGCTCCTTGTTCATCTTCACCCGGAATTGCTCGAGATCGGTGATATCGGCCTCGTCATGGGTCGTGACGTGCGGAATGACGACCCAGTTGCGGTGCAGGTTAGCGGCCGAAATCTTCTTGATACGCCCGAGCTCCTTGCGCTCGACCGGCCCGAATTTCGCGAAATCGACCTTGGGCCAGGGCAGCAGGTCGATGCCGCCGACGCCGCCTCCGCTCGCTGCCGCAGCCTGCGGCTTGGCGGCGGGCGCTCCGCCCTTGGCAAAGGCCTCGACATCCTCGCGCAGGATGCGACCATGATTGCCCGAGCCCTTGACCTTGCCGAGATCGACGCCCATTTCGCGCGCCAGCTTGCGCACGGCGGGGCCGGCATAGGCGAGCGCAAAGGCCTTCTCGTCGACCCCGCCGGCCTGCGCCACGGCAGCGGCGGCGGGTGCCGACGTTGCCGCTGCCGGCGCAGCCGCTGCAGGGCTGGCCGCAGCCGATGCATCGCTGGTCGCAAGCACGAGAATGATCGCGCCTTCGCTGACCTTGTCACCGGTCTTCACCTTGATCTCGCGCACGGTGCCCGAGAGCGGCGCCGGCACTTCCATTGTCGCCTTGTCCGACTCGAGCGCGATCAGCGGGTCCTCGGCTTTGACGCTGTCGCCGGGCTTGACGAAAATCTCGATGACCGGAACGTCCTTGAAGTCGCCGATGTCGGGGACACGGACCTCGGCGATACCCGCCGGCGCGCTGACCGGCGAGGGCGGCGCGCTGACGACGGGGCGCGTTTCGGCCTGCTCGGCGCCCGCGCCTTCGAACTGCACGATCACCACGCCTTCGCTGACCTTGTCGCCAACCTTGACGACCACTGCCTTCACCACGCCATCGCGCGGCGACGGCACCTCCATGGTCGCCTTGTCGGACTCCAGCGCGACCAGCGGATCCTCGGCCTTCACCTTGTCGCCCGGCTTGACGAAGACCTCGATGACCGGGACTTCCTTGAAGTCACCGATATCGGGAACCTTGATGTCGATCAGACCACTCATCGCTCTGCCCTCGGCTCCCCTGCCTCACACGGTCCACGGCGCGGCGCGCCCGGCATCGATCTGATATTTGGCGATGGCCTCGGCGACGATTGCGGGCTTGATCGTTCCCTCATCGGCGAGCGCCTTGAGTGCCGCGACGGCGACATAGTGGCGGTCGACCTCGAAGAATTTCCGGAGTTTTACGCGATAGTCGCTGCGGCCGAACCCGTCGGTGCCGAGCACGACGTAGCGGCGGCCGGCCGCCTGCACGTACTCCCGGATCTGGTCGGGGTAGTTGCGCATGTAGTCGGTCGACGCCACGACCGGCCCCGGATGCCCCTCGAGCTGCGCTTCCACCCAGCTCTTGCGGCGCGGCTCGGTCGGATGCAGCAGGTTCCAGCGTTCCGCCGCCATGCCATCACGACGCAGTTCGTTGAAGCTGGTTGCACTCCAGACGTCCGCGGTCACGCCGAAGTCCGCCTTGAGCAGATCGGCCGCCGCAATCACCTCGCGCAGGATCGTGCCCGAGCCGACGAGTTGCACGCGAAGTCCCTTCTTCGCGGTCTCGCCGCCGTTCTTCAGGAGATAGAGGCCTTTGAGAATTCCCTCCTCCACGCCCTCGCCTGCGTCAGCCAGCGCCGGGTGCTGATAATTCTCGTTCATCAGGGTGATGTAATAGTAGACGTCCTCCTGCGCCTCATACATGCGGCGCATGCCCTCGCGAACGATGGTCACGACCTCATAGGCAAAGGTCGGATCGTATGAGATGCAGTTCGGGATGGTGGCGGCGAGCACGTGGCTGTGGCCGTCCTCATGCTGCAGGCCTTCGCCGTTCAGCGTGGTGCGGCCGGCCGTTCCGCCGAGCAGGAAGCCGCGCGCGCGCATGTCGCCCGCGAGCCAGGCGAGGTCGCCGACCCGCTGCAAGCCGAACATCGAGTAGTAGATGTAGAACGGGATCATCGGCACGTTGTTGGTCGAGTAGGACGTCGCCGCGACGATCCAGCTCGACATCGCGCCGCCTTCGTTGATGCCTTCCTGGAAGACCTGCCCGCTCTTGTCCTCGCGGTAATACATCAGCTGGTCGGCATCCTGCGGCCTGTAGAGCTGGCCGACCGACGAATAGATGCCGAGTTGCCGGAACATACCCTCCATGCCGAAGGTGCGGGATTCGTCCGGCACGATCGGCACGATGTGCTTGCCGATCGCCTTGTCGCGCACGAGGGCGCCGAGCAACTGCACGAACGCCATCGTGGTCGATATCTCGCGGTCTCCCGTGTTTTCGAGCAGCCGCTGGAACGTCGAGAGCGGCGGAATTTGCAAGGACGCTGATTTGCGCCGGCGTTGCGGCAGGTAGCCGCCGAGCTTTTCGCGCTGCGCCCGGAAATACTTCATTTCCGGGCTATCTTCCGGCAGCCGGAGGAAAGGCACCTTGGCCAAATCGGCGTCGGAGACCGGCACCTGGAAGCGGTCACGAAAACCGCGTAGCGCGTCCTGCGTCATCTTCTTCGCCTGGTGGGCGATCATCTGGCCTTCGCCGGACTCGCCCATGCCGTAGCCTTTAACGGTTTTCGGCAGAATGACCGTGGGCTGACCCTTGTGGTTCACGGCCGCGGTGTAAGCGGCAAAGACCTTCTCGGGATCATGGCCGCCGCGCGCGAGCTGCCAGATATCGTCGTCGCTCATGTCGGCGACGAGCTGTTTCGTTTCCTCGTACTTGCCGAAGAAGTGCTCGCGAATGTAGGCGCCGCTCTTGCTCTTGAAGTCCTGGTATTCGCCGTCGACACATTCTTCCATGAGCCTGAGCAGCAGCCCGCTCTTGTCCTTTTGCAGCAGGCGGTCCCACCCCGAGCCCCACAGCACCTTGATGACGTTCCAGCCCGCACCGCGGAAGATGCTTTCGAGCTCCTGCACGATCTTGCCGTTGCCACGGACGGGTCCATCGAGCCGCTGAAGGTTGCAGTTGATGACGAAGATCAGATTGTCGAGGTTCTCGCGGCCGGCGAGCGAGATCGCGCCGAGCGATTCCGGCTCGTCGGTTTCGCCGTCGCCCATGAACGCCCAGACCTTGCGGTTGGACGTATCGGCCAGCTTACGGTTCTCGAGATACTTCAGGAAGCGCGCCTGATAGATCGCCATCAAGGGCCCGAGCCCCATCGACACCGTCGGGAACTGCCAGAAGTCCGGCATCAACCAGGGATGCGGATAGCTCGACAGCCCCTTGCCGCTGGTCTCCTGCCTGAAGCTGAGCAGCTGCTCCTCGCTCAACCGCCCTTCAAGGAAGGCGCGCGCATAGATGCCGGGCGAGCAGTGCCCCTGGACGAAAATCAGGTCGCCGCCATGGGCATCGGTCGGCGCGTGCCAGAAATGACCAAAGCCGATGTCATAGAGTGTGGCAGCCGACTGGAAGCTCGCGATATGGCCGCCGAGCTCCGAGCTTTCCTTGTTGGCGCGCAGAATGATCGCAAGGGCGTTCCAGCGGATGATGGAGCGAAGCTTGTGCTCGATCGCGCGATCGCCCGGCAGCGCCGGCTGCTGGTCCAGCGGGATTGTGTTGCAATAGGGCGTCGTCAGCGACTGCTCGATCTGAAGGCCGCCGCGGCGCGCCGCCTCGAGCATCGCATTGACGACGAACTCGGCGCGTTCATTGCCGCGATGCCCCTGGACTGCCGACAAGGCATCAAGCCAGTCCCGGGTTTCCTGCGGATCCTGATCGTGAGCGTCCGCCATCGTCATTGCCTTCTCCATTGCATGCCAAGCCGAAGTCGCACGCCCGCGTTCATTGCGACCCGCGTTCGTGCGGAAGCGCGCAATGCAAAACCGGCGATGTTCCGGTCGCGTTAGGTGGTGAGCTGAATGTTGGTTGGCATCTGAACGTCCCCTCGCACTGTATGTTCTGGAGCTGTTGCTCCTTTTGGCAGGTACCCAAGCAGCATTCGTGCCAGACCGCAAAATGCACGATCGATCGCGGGGATGTCGTTCAGTTTGCTTGGTTTTGCGCTGTAGGCCAACGGACCCGCCAGTGCATCGGGGTCGGATCCGTCTGAAGCTCCGGAAAACCGGGCGGAGCGGTCATCCGAAATCTCGGATTGTGCTGGTCGAGGCGTCCGAAGATCGGGGGCGATGCCGTCAAACCGCCCTTCGCACGCGGAGCGAGAGCGTCCCCGCACAGGCCGCACGCGGTCACCAACCGACAGCAGCGCGGAACGACAAATTCAAGTTGACGAGCTTCGCCTCGATGACTGAATGTCTGCGACGAAGCGCGCATCGGCGTTCTCACCGCACGATGGCATGCGCAATTCGGAACGTGTCGTACAGTTTGAGCGGAGTCGCTGGCATGGACGGCTCTCGCACATCACGAGGTTGGGGCGCATGACAGTGATACTCGATCTCCTCAACAACGATCCGCGCACGAAGCTGCGGGCCGACAGGCCGCGTCATCCCGAAAAGGCCAACCGCCCCGACACACCGCTGCAGAGCAAGCCCGCATGGATCCGCGTGAAGGCGCCCGGCTCGGCCCAATGGGCCGAGACGCGGCGCATCGTGCGCGAGAACAAACTCGTGACCGTCTGCGAGGAAGCCGGTTGTCCCAACATCGGCGAATGCTGGACGAAGAAGCACGCGACCTTCATGATCATGGGCGACACCTGCACGCGCGCCTGCGCCTTCTGCAATGTGCGCACCGGCCTGCCCGGTCCGCTCGACGCTGATGAGCCGGGCAAGGTCGCCGAAGCAGTGGCCAAGTTGGGACTGGAGCACGTGGTCGTCACCTCGGTCGATCGCGACGATCTGGCCGACGGCGGCGCCGCCCATTTCGCTGCGACGATTGCCGCCATTCGCGCAACCAGTCCCGGCACGTCGATCGAAATCCTCACGCCGGATTTTCTGCGCAAGAGCGGCGCGCTCGAAATCGTTGTTGCGGCGAGCCCTGACGTGTTCAACCACAATCTGGAGACGGTGCCGTCGAAGTATCTGACGGTGCGCCCGGGCGCGCGCTATTTCCATTCGGTCCGGCTGCTACAGCGCGTGAAGGAGCTCGACGCACGGATCTTCACCAAATCGGGGATCATGGTCGGCCTCGGCGAAGACCGCAGCGAGGTGCTGCAACTGATGGACGATCTGCGCTCCGCCGACGTCGATTTCCTGACCATCGGCCAGTATCTCCAACCGACGCGCAAGCACCACCCCGTCGTCAGCTTCGTGCCGCCTGACGAATTCGAAGCCTATGAGAAGACCGCGTATGCCAAGGGCTTCCTGATGGTCTCGGCCACGCCGCTGACGCGCTCCTCACACCACGCGGGCGACGACTTCCGCAAGTTACGTGAGCGCAGACATCGCTAGCCACTGGCTGCGATCGAGCGGCGCATCGGATTTGATGGAAGGATTCCCGCCAACTGGTCGGCGGCGAGGCCCCAGCGCGCCTTTGCGCACAATTCTGGTAGGGGGGAGCGCTACCGCCTTTTCCTGGATGCTGCGCCGCACTACAGCGGGCCCTGGCCCGGACTTTCGAACACGTCGAGCCGCGGCCCAGCGGAACCTCGATCGCCACCTTTGCTAGAACCATTCAAAACGTATAGGCTGATCTGGTCAACGGGCTTGGGAGAAAAGCCTGGGACGTTGGGGACGTGGGACGCTGAAGGGTTGTTTGATCGGAAGGCGCGATCGTCTTCACTGCGGGTGCGACGGGTAGGGAATTCGATTCAGGCGCCGTCACGGCGGCCTGGAAGGGTCTTACCGTCGGACTTTGCGTGAGCGAACCGGCAGTTGCGGCAGGCACCCCCCGCATTCAGGTGAATGATCGCAGGGCCCGTCATGAGCGGGTCCGGCATCTTTCACGTCGGAGGAGCCGGGATGGACCAACGAGAAGTGCTGGCGGCGTGGGAGAAGTTCGTCGAGCGCGGAGCGTTGTCATCCGACCTGAGATCATCGGTAGCAGCGTCGTGGCAGCGATCCAGGAACCATCACGTCACCGTCGACCGTGCGCGAGCGCCACTCGTCGCGGACGCCGAGCTGTTTCGCCATCGCTCCAAGTACGCGTCGCTCCGTCATGCCGCCCGCTGCGCGCTCGAGAATTCAAGAACATTCTTGCGCGATGCAAACTCGATCATGATCCTCACCGATCCGAGTGGGCTGATCATCGATACGCAGGGTGACGACAGGGTCATTGACGCCGGCCGCGCAGTCCATCTCGAACACGGAGGTCGCTGGAGCGAGGCCGACATCGGCACCAACGCGATTGGCGCCGCGATAGCGGAATCGAAACCCGTCCAAATTCACGGTACAGAGCATTTCTGCTCGGAGGTGCAGCGGTGGACCTGCGCTGCCGTCCCGGTTCATGACCCGACCGATGGCGAACTGCTTGGCGTGGTCGATATCTCGGGTCCTGCAAGCACCTTCAATCCGCAGAGCCTGGCTTTGGCCGTCGCGGTCGGCCATCACGTGGAAAGCGTCCTCGCCCAATCGGTCCGACAGGAACATGAGGAGTTGCTTTGCCGCTTTCTCGCCAAGAGATCGCAATGGGCGAACGATGAATGCATCGTGCTTGATCGTCGTGGCATGATCCTCCACGCCACCGAGCGTGCCCTGAACGGACTCCAGCATGATCGCCACGGCATTCACAACGACGCGCCGACCCGCTTTTTGAAGACGGTTCCCTTCGATGAGTGGCCGAGCAGGTTGAAGGAGCTGCTTCCCAACGCGAGCGTCAACTTCGTCGAGAACGAACGCTCCGGCATCGGCGCCATCGTGGTGCTGCATGCGCGACGACGTCAGTTGATCACGCACCGCGACCTCCAGAAATCGAGATCCGAATCTGAAGGCCGCGAGACCGCGAGCTCATCTTCTGCCCGAAAGGATTCAAGGCCGGAACCACGGTCTCTTCAGAGCCCGGCCGCCGGCTTCGTTGCGCGCGACCCCGCGGTCCGGGCCATCGTCCGTCAAGTCGAGACCGCGGCAGTACGCAAGATGCCCATCCTGATCCGCGGCGAGACCGGAACCGGCAAGGAGCAGCTTGCCCGCCACGCCCATATGGCGAGTGGGCGAACTGGCGCGTTCATCCCCGTGAATTGCGCCGCCCTGCCGGAAAGCCTGATCGAGAGCGAGCTGTTTGGCTATGCCGAGGGAGCATTCACCGGGGCGCGGCGCGGCGGCGCGATTGGACTGGTCAGGGAGGCCGACGGCGGCACGCTGTTCCTTGACGAGATCGGCGACATGCCCGTCGCGCTGCAGGCGGTGCTGCTGCGCCTGCTCGACGACTGGACCGTGCGCCCGGTCGGCGGCGTCAGATCGAAGGTCGATGTCTTTCTGATCTCCGCCACCAACGCCAGGTTGGACAAGGCCATCGCCGAAGGCCGGTTCCGATCCGACCTGCTCTATCGTCTCAATACGCTCGAGGTCACTCTGCCGCGACTCCGGGATCGTAACGACTTTGATGCCATCGTTCGCCATCTGCTCAATACGATCGACCCGAATTGCGAAATCACGCCGACGGACATTGCGCATCTCGCCGCACGTCCCTGGCCTGGCAACGTCCGCGAGCTCCGCAACGTTCTGGCGCAATTCAGCCTTGCCGCTGCGGACGGATCCATCAACGAGGCAAGCGCGGAGAACATCGTTCACCCACCTGAAACGGAGTCCGGATCACTCCACGACATCCATCGCGCGCGAATCCTTGTTGTCTATGCCGAGACCGCCGGAAACGTCAGCGAAACCGCGCGACGTCTCGGCGTCTCAAGAAACACCATCTATCGCGCTCTCGGGCAGAAGAAGCCCGAGTGATGCCATAGTGCCTCGAACCACCGGATGCTGCGAGTATCGCAGCATGCCCGGCTATGGACGGAGCGCCGGTCATTTCGAACCGATGATCCGTTCCGTTCAAAGCAGCTCAGCACCGCCACCTCGGGCCGGGCCAGAGGTCGGATCGTAATCATCCGGCTTCTTGGCGATCAAGGTCTGCGTCGTCAGGATCAGTCCGGCCACCGATGCCGCATTGCGAACCGCGCTGTAGCAAACCTTGACCGGGTCGATGATGCCAGCTTCGACAAGATCGACCGCCGAGCCATTGCGCACGTCGAGCCCGTGGCCATTCCTGGCCTTGGCAACTTTCGCAACCTCCGCCTCTCCGTTCAGGCCGGCATTGGCGGCAATGTAGAAAAGCGGTCGACTGAGCGCGCGTTGCAGCAGCTCAGCGCCCTGCCTGGCGCCTCCGTCCAGACGATTGATCAATTCGTCGAGCCTTGCAGCGATCCTGAGCAAAGCCACTCCGCCACCCGGCACAATGCCTTCTTCGAGCGCGGCGCGGGTCGCGTTGATGGCATCCTCGATCAACTGGGTCCGGCGTTTTTGCTCGACCGGCGTCGCGCCGCCGGCGAGAATCATCGCCGTGCCGCCGGACAGTTTTGCGATGCGCTCCTGGAACTTGTCCCGCTCGATATTTTCGGGAGCGGCATCGTACTGGCGCAACACCTGTTCGCGTCGCGCCGCGATGGTCTTCTGATCGCCGCCTCCCGCCGTGATCAGGGTCTTCGAGGCGGAAATGCGCACCTGGCGCGCGGACCCAAGGTCGTGCAGTTCCGCCTTCTCGAGCCTTCCGCCCAGATCAGCCGAGATGACGCGCCCTCCGGTCGTGATCGCAATATCCTCGAGCATCGCCTTGCGCCAATGGCCGAACTCCGGCGGGTGAATCGCGGCGACCTTGAAATTGGATTTCTCCCGACGCGCCAGCAATTGCATGATGACCGATGGCGCCACTTCCTCGGCGATGATCAGCAAAGGTCGCCCGCTCTTCTCGATGAGCGAGATCACTCCAGCGAGTTGCTCCCCGGCCTGGATCTTGAGATCGGTCATCACGATGAACGGATTGTCGAGAACCACCTGCATTTTCTCGACATCGGTGACCATGTGGTGTGAAAGATAGCCGCGATCGAAGGCCATGCCTTCAACGATTTCCAGCGTCGTCTCGACCGTGTTGCCGAATTCCACCGCGACGATTCCGTGATTGCCGGCGCGCTCGAAGGCTTCGCCCACCATGTCGCCAAGCGCTGTGTCGTTGGCGGCAATGCTCGCAACAGCCCGCAGGCCGGCAGGCCCCTGCAGCGGTCTCGCCGACCGTCGTAACGCCGTGATGGTCTCGGTAACCGCCAGTTCCAGCCCTTCAACCAGCTCGACCGGATTGGCGCCGGCCGCCAGGCATTTCAGGCCTTCCTGCACAAGAACATCGGCGAGCACGGTGGCCGTGGTGGTGCCGTCCCCCGCCACCTCATTGGTTCGCGCCGAAACCTCGCGCAACACCTGCGCGCCCATATTTTCAAACGGGCATTCAAGTTCGATTTCGCTGGCAATGCTGACGCCATCGCGCGACACGATCGGCGTGCCGATCGGTCGGTCCATGATCGCGTTCATGCCCTTCGGACCCAGCGTCCCGCGTACCGCCTTGGCGAGCTTGGCGACGCCCCGGCCCAGCGCGGCCCGCGCAGCTTCATCGTGCAACATGATCTTCGGCATTCTAAATCCCCGACTTTGCCTTGAGGTCGTCTGGTCTGGACTGGTTATCGATGCTGCGCACCGGCATCACGGCCCCTGTTACGTACCCGGCGACGCCGGCATCGTCCTCGATTTCGGTACGAACGGCGTCTCGAGGTCGAACCGCGCAGCAAGCAGGCCACGGCACAGCGCGCCGTTGAATTCGGCATTGATGCCGACGCGCCGTAGATTCGATACGTATCCGGCAAGGCTGTCGGCGCTAAGCCGTGTTCCGTTCGCGTCGACAAAGGCAGGCTCATCGCCGCCTGTCGGGCCTACGACGGCACGCCGCTCGAGATAGCGCTGAATCAGACTCTCACCTGCATCGTCGAGCGGCAGGCAACCCAGCTCCCTCAATGTCAAGCTCACGATCTCTGTTGGCGACTGCCCCAGCGCAACGAGGTGGCTGAGCAATGCAACCTGCCGGCGCTGGAACGCCTTGACGAGGAATGTCTGACGCAGATCATCGAGGCTGCCATCGGCCTCGGCGCCAAACGTTTCCTGGAACGAGCGTCCCAGGGCGAGGCCCGCATTGATCTTGTCGGCATACATGTGCTCACCCAAGACCACGCTGACGCCCTTGACCCAGTCCAACGCGCTGACGGCCCGGCGCATGTCGTCTGCCATCAGGAATGAGAAATTGGCAGCGCACCAATAGGTCGGCAAGCGAAACTCGATGTGGACGTGGTCCTTCGAGTCGACGTCGGCCTTGGTCACGAAATTCAACTCGGTGACGGACTCGTCGAGTTCCGGATCCATCACGCCCTGCAAGCAGGCCCATATCTGGGACTGCTTGTCATCTGACGAGCGGCTTCTCGGCCGCTCCCTCCCCTCAACGCCACACTTCATGACCGTCACCTCGGCGCGTGAACGGCTTCGGGCAAGTGGGCATAACCGCCGCCGGCCCGGATCTTCTTCTTCTGCGCCTCGACATCGATGCCGTAGATGCGGGCGGCGTTGAGGCCGAGAATCTTGGTCTTGGTCTCCATCGACAATACCGAACCGGTCTCCTTGGTGACGTCGGCCGGGATCTCGAATGCCATGAACTTGTCGATCAGCCATTTCGGCGTCCAGATGCCGTAATCGCTCCCGTAGAGGATCTTGTCCGGTCCAACCCAGAACAACAGTTCCGAAATCACATGGGCGAAATAACCCGGCCGCGAATGGATGAAGGGCAGCGCCACCGCGAGACCCGCATAAACGTTGGTCTCCTGGGTCGCGATCCAGCAGAAATCGTCAAGCCGCGGCAAGCCGCAATGCTCGACGATGAAATTCAGGTCCTGGAACGAGGTCGCGACATCATCGATGTCGGCCACATCGAACGCATCCCGGTTGAGCGGGATGATCGTCGGCCCCTTATGGACGTGGATGTTCTTGATGCTAAGCTTCTGCGCGGCCTCGAGATACTGGTAGGACGCCTTGTCGGTCAGCTTGTAGCCCTTCGATTCGCCGCGCCATTCCGCGGTGTAGAGCTTGACGCCCTTGAGTTTGTGCTTCTCGGACAGCGCATGAAGAGCTTCCAGGCCCTTGGTGCCGTCACGCGGATCGAACGCGCCGTTCAGGATGAAGCGATCCGGATGGCTCTTCTTCATCGCCGAATTTCGTTCAGTGGTGTTGAAACCACTCTTGTAGAAATCGGTGAGGTAGGTCGGTTGCAGGATCGCCATGTCGTCATAGCCGGTGACGAACAGGTCGTCGAACATTGTCTTGGCATCGTATTTCTCGAACTTCTCCTTCTCCCATTTCTCCGAGGGCGGGCTCAGGTTCGAGTGGTAGGCGTAGAAGCAGTCGATGAACTGCTTGCCGTGGATGTTCTTCTGGTTTGCGGGACTTCCATCCCAAAAATGCGTATGCCCATCGATGACAAATATCTCTTCACCCTTGGCTGTCCTGTACATGGCGTTTCTCCCGATCCCGCTGGATGGCGTATTGTTATGAGGCGCGCGATTGATGTCGTCGAATGAGCCGGGCCGGCGTTCGCGCCGGCCAGGGTTTGTTCGCAGGCGGCCGTCAGACGATGTATTTCATCATCTCGTTCATGTCGCCGAACAGCATGACGGTGTTGTCATCCGTCATCACCATGCGGCCGTAATGCGTCGAGGTCGAGATCTCGAAAAGATGCGGGGTCATGACCCGGCCGAGCTCTTCCGAAATCTCGTCCATCTTGAATTCCATCTTGCCGTCGCCATCGATACGAATCATCGCCGGCATGTACGTCACCTTGATGTGGTCGTGACGGCTCATGACCTCGGCAATGGCGCGCGCCTCGACACTGTCGTTCATGGTGACCCCGCATTGATGCGACACCGTGTCCTCGAACGTGATGTCTTTCATCGATTTGAAGATGTTGTCATTCTCGTGCAGCATGTCGATCTCCTGAAGAATTGAGTGAAGACGTGAAGCAGTATTGGTTACGACGCGAGATTTGCCGGAACCGTCAGGCCAAGCTCGGCAGCGATGCCCCTGATGCGATTCTTCGCGTGCGCCAGCGCGTCGGCGAAAGCCGCGACCTTGACACGCGGCTGCGACCAGATCGGCTGCAGATGACTGGCCGCATCGAGCGCGAGATCGGCATGCCTGGCCAACCATTTGTTGAACAACGCAAGGTTCTGCGCCGCGTTGGTCGGATCGGTGCCGAGGATGTGGAACAGCTCGACGGTGTTGGCGAGATTGCGCTCATAGTCGGCTTCCGCGGCGGAGACGACAGCCGGAGTGATGAAGTCGTTCTGCGCAGATGCCGCCTGCATCAGGAAGCCAGAACGGAAGAGTTCTCCGATAAGCGGCTCGAACACCACATTGGTCGCAAAATACTGCTCCAGATAGTCGTTTGAACCCATCACCGACTCAACCGACTTGCGCACGCCCTGCCAAATCGGATCTTCCAGCCAGTGCTTCTTGCCGGCGGCAATGTCGAAGCCTAGAAGGTCGAGGCCGATTTCGCTCAGATAGAGAGTAATGTCCTGCGCGAAGCGAAGCTTGTAGGACGAGTTGGTCAGGATCGCATTGTTGACCATCTGCGTGTAACCATAGCGCTGCGCCTGCATCGTGGAGGTGCCTAGACCGAACTCGGCATGCTTGTAGGCGCCGAGATGGTTCTGCAAACTCTTCACCCAGGCTGGATCGAAGCGGGTTGGCGCTCCCGATTTCCGGCCATTCTCGATGGTGTTCTGCACCATGCCGCAGATCGTCGACTGGCGCTGATAGTGCGTGCGCTCCCATTCCTGGTCGACGGCGCGGAACTTGTGCCAGTTCGAACTCTTCGCAGCCGTCCAATCCTTGGAATAGGTCGGCGTTCCGTCCGGGAAGGAGATGATCCAGTCCTGCAGCAGATAGCGCTCCGGATCCGGTTGAACGTCGACCGTCATGTCCTCGTAGTGGGTCGCCTTGCGGCCCTTGGGTTCGAAGTAGTTGTACTTGCGACTGTCGGAGCCCGGGAAAACCGCGGCCCCCGCCGCCCCGGACTTGACGATTGCTGCCGGCTTGGTCGCTGCTGCTCTGCTTGCTTGCGCGCTCATTGCTCACTCCCTTTTGCCATTCTGTTCTGCGACGAACTTTTGAACGCCGTCATCGCACCGCCGGCGTAAACTTGTCGAAGTAGATGTGGTCAGGCTCGACCCCGCTCATTTGCAGGACGGGCAACACGGCGTCGATCATCGGAGTCGGCCCGCACGCGTACGCGTCGATGGCGCCGCTGAGTTTCTCCTCGCGCAGATGGCGCAGCACGACCTCGTGGATCAACCCGGTCTCGCCGTCCCAGCCGTCATCCGCCTCCGCGTGCGACAGCGCCGGCACGAATTTGAAGTCGTCGAGCCGCGCCGCGATAGCTGCCAGCTCCTCGAGGTAGAACAGATCGGCGCGCGTGCGGGCTCCGTAAAAAAACCGCACCGGCCTCCGCTCCCCGCTCCCGATGTGATCGGCCAGGATCGACCACAGCGGCGACATCCCCGAGCCGCCGCCGATCAGCAGCATCGGACCCGGGCGCTCTTCACGCCGGAAGCAGGTGCCATACGGCCCCTTGGCGGTCACGGCGTCATCGACGCCCAATTTCCCGTCAAGCTGGGACGAAAACGCCCCGTTCGGATATTTCTTGATGATGAAGCGGAGATGGGTGCTCTCGCTGGGCGGGTTCGCCATCGAAAAGGCGCGGGTAATGGTGCCATCCTGAAGCGTCAGATCTACATACTGGCCGGCCCAGAACTTCATCGGCCGCTCGATCTCGATCTCCAGCAATCTGATGTCCGACGTCAGCGCGTGGATCGCAGCCACGCGGCCGGCAAATGCCTTCACCGCGATCGAACGGCTGAGCAGGTCTTCGTCATAATTGAGCAGTTCGACACTGATATCGCTGTAGACGTGCGTACGGCACAACAGCACATGTCCGGTCTCGCTCTCGTAGTCCGGCAAGGCGAAGGTCGAGTACTTCAGCAGTTCGATGTCGCCGTCGACGAGTTTCGATTTGCAGCTGCCGCACTGGCCTTCCTTGCAGCCGTGCATCAGCGAGATGCCCTGACGAAACGCGGCGTCAAGGACGGTCTCGCCCTCCTCCACTTCCATCTCGATACCCACTGGCTCGAAACGAACCTTGTGAATCCGCACGTCCGTCATCATCGGGGCCTTGTCATGGCAGTTGAACAGAACGATCGGCAAAGCGCTTGCCGACCCCGGCAAGAGGGACCGCAAGGAGCGGCCCCTCCCGTCGTCATTTAGTTGCAGGCATTGATCTTGAAGCCCTTGCGATATTCGGCCGTCGCGATCTCGCGTTCGGCGGGCGAAAGTGCCCTGAAGCCACGCAGCGGACTGCCAAGCGTGTGTCCGCGCACGTGATCGAGCGTCCACATGTCCTTGGCGTCGAAGCGCAGATGCGGTTGCGCGATCATGGTCTTGCCGTCAGGCCGGACAAAACCGAGATCCTTGATCGCATCGGCGACATCCCAGCCGTGATAGCAATCTTCCCATTCACGGCGACCGCTGAAGCGGCCCATGGCCGGCGTCGCCCGCCCCTCGTATTCAGCGGCGAACGCCACCTTGTGGGTCCAACGGCAGCCTTCCGAGCAATAGGTGTAGATCTTGCCGTCGACCTCGTCGCAGACGAAGTCTTCACGGATCAGGCACGGAACCATGCAGCTCCAGCACCGATGCGGGTATGAGTAGCCCACTTCGCTGTTGAAGAGGATGTTGGTTTCGCCGGGTACGCTGAGCTTTGCGTGCCACTTCCAGAAGTCGCCGAATTCGGCGTACCAGCCCGGATATTTGTGCTCGAACCACTCGAAGTCCCGCTCGGTCTGAGCCTCGATGCGCCAGAAGTTCACCGACCAGCCGACCGTGAAGAACTGCGCGGTCTTGTGGACATAGTTCTTCTTGACGATCCGATCCCAGGCGGCGGCGACGTCATCGTGATGGATCTTGATGCCGTACTTCTCGAGCGGCAACATGTAGGTCCGGTAATAATCTTCGTAGATCCAGCGATGCCACAGCTCGGCGTAGGACTCCTTGTTCTTGTCGCGGTTGGTCGTGCCGTACTCGATGAACGTCCCGATCGCGGCATCGACAATCGCGTGATTCTGCCAGAAGGCGTACTTCAGGTCGCGCTCCAGCAACTGATGGTTCGACGGATCGTTGATCATCGCCATCAGCATCGAGTGACCGTTGCCGATATGGCGGGATTCGTCCGACTGAACCGACAGGAACACCGTCGGCAACGCATAGTCGCCGTTGCGGGCGGCTTCTGACGGCATCGCCACGAACAGCGTATTGGTGAAGGCGGTTTCCGCGACGACCGTTAGATAGACGTTGGCCGCGGTGATTGCATCACCGGTCAGGAAACCCTCGGCGAACTGGCGGCCGATCGTGGTCGCATAGCACTTGCCGAACGCGGCTTCCGTGATATCGAACCCCGCCGGGTCGATGTAGTTCTCCATGTACCACTTCTTGAGGTTCATCTGGATCGTCGAGTGACGGAACTCATCGACCATCTGCATGGTGAAGCCGGTGCGCAATTCCTCGCCCGGGGCCAGCCGCCCGACCATCGCCATCGAACGCGCCGCCGAGATCTCCGGGAACGGGATGATCGCCAGGAACAGCTTCATCCACTCGACCCATCGCGGCTCGACATTGCGGAACATGTCGCCGCGCAACGCCGCATCCAGCGCGCCATAGACGCGGTTGTCCTTTTCTTCCTGCATCGGGAAATACGATCGCAGGACCTGCTTCATCGGATCGCGCGGCGTCTTCGATATCTTGTAGTCGGTCGGGAAGGTCATCGCTTCCTGCACGTAGCTTGGCGTCCAGCCAAGGTCCGCGACACGGTTGGCCGCATCAGCGATGCTGATGCCTTTCTGCGCGGTTATCTTGTTCAGTGTCAGACTTGCAGTCATTTCCAGCTCCTTTGAACGTTGCGTTGCTTCCGGCATTCTCGCTTTTGATCCCAGGTCAAAACCCCTGGTTCGCACTGTTGAAATTCTCGGCCGCAAAACTCACTTTGAGTCCGTTAAATGGATTGATCGATCTGCTGATTTCGTCGTTCCCACCAGCCCGGCTTCCCGGCGCTGACGGTCTCGTCACCCTCCGCTGGCTCGTTTGATGAGAGGCTTTCCTTCGGCGACGAATTTCGCCGAGAGAACCAGTGCGCCGGTGGCGAAATCCTTGCCGTGCGCGGCGATCATGGCCTCCGTGATCTCGGCCAGCTGAATGAAGAAAGCGTCTTTCGACCTGGCTTCCTCGCTCATGTCCGGTTGCGGAGACGACATTTGTGGCTGTTCCTTTGATGCAATCATGGTTGCGTTGTTCCTGCTCATCATGCGTGCCCCGTACGTTGGTGGTCGCCGGACGAAGGACCGTTGTCGATCTCACGCAGGGACGTGTTGAGCCATTCACGCTCGGCCACCAGGCGTCGATGTTCCTCCCGGAGCATCTCCAGGCGCGCGATCGCTCCCTCCAGTTCGGCATGCGCGTCGCTTCCGGACTCGGCGCGCGCCGCGCCACGCACGGCGCAGGCAAGTTCGATTTCGGCTCCGCCGCGCGCATGCTCATTCTTGATTTGCATCTCGTTGTTATCGACCATCTCGTCGATCAGCCTGTCCCGAGCAATCATCCGATCGCGGGCGAGCTGCAATTCAGCAGCTTCCTCGACGGTGATCGGTGGCTGGCGTCGGCTGTCCTTTGTCACTCGCGCCACTCTCGTTCGATGATCTGGTCCGATGCTTCGCATGTCGCGCTGCATGCCCTAGGGGATCAGGACCGCACGGCCATGTATGCGTCCATGATGCAGATCATGAAGCGCGTCATTGGCCTCGCTCAGCCTGTATTCCTTGGTGTGGAGTTCGACGAGGCCGCGATCCGCGAGCGCCATCAGCTCGACCAGCTCGGCATATGTTCCGACCAGGTTGCCGACGATGGTCTTTTCCGACGTGATCATGTCGATGGTCGGGATATCGATCTTCCCGCCATACCCGACGATGTAGTAGTAGCCGGCGTTCGCCGTCATCGACAGGCCCTTGGCGATAGCGTCACCCTCGCCAACGAAATCGATCACTGCCTCCGCGCCGCGCCCGCCGGTGAGCGCCAGCACGGCCTCAACTTCATTGCCGTCTGCCTTCACGACATGATGCGCACCGCACTTCTTGGCGAGCTCGAGCGACTGTTCGGCGCGATCGACCACGATGATTTCTGCCGCGCAGAGCGCTGCGAGAACCTGGATGCCGATATGACCCAGCCCACCGGCGCCGATCACCGCGACATACTCGCCGGGCAGCAGATGGCGGGATGCCTTCTTCGCGGCGCGATAAGCCGTCAGCCCGGCATCGGTGTAGGGAGCAACATCCTTCGGTGCGAGCGACTTCGGCAGCTTGATCAGAGAGCGCTGCCCCGTCAGCAGATACTGCGCATAGCCGCCATTGGCATTGATGCCGGGAAACGAGCTGTCCAGCGCATGCATGTCGTCGCCGCGCCGGCATGCGAGACAATGCCCGCTGGTCACCAGCGGATGGCAAATCACGCTGTCGCCGACCTTGACCCCTTCGACACCCGGGCCGATCGCTTCGACCCAGCCGGCGTTCTCGTGGCCCATGATGTATGGAAGCTTGACGTCGACCTTGCTGCGCCAGATGCCTTCAACGATGTGCAGATCGGTGCGACAGACACCGGCACCGCCGATGCGCACGATCACGTCCATCGGGCGCGAGATCTTCGGGTCAGTCACGTCCTGGAATTTGACGAACTCCTTCGCCGTCAGCTTCTCGTCGAACTCATGAAGCACCGCCGCTTTCATTGAACAGCCTCCCCGGCAAAATTTTTTATTCTGTCGATCTGACGCGATCGCCATCCCGCTAGATAGTTCAGCAAGGGCTGTGCCAAGCGCACAACGGCCTGATCTTTCTATTGTTCTTGCCGTCGCGGGAGTGCTCGCGCCGATCCGCCTCGGAGCAGACTTTGCGCGCGACTGTTCCGAGACGGAACAGTTTGGCGGCTGCAACAGCGCGTGCGCAGAAGTTTGGATTTTCAGTTGTTTGATCTATGATCGCGAGAACCGCGCCACGCGCGAGAACGACGCGAACCGGGCTACGACCAAGAGGAATTCGCCAAGCAGCGACTCCGGGAGGAGCTAGGATGCTGACCGCCAGCCGACGCATGGACAATGCTTGGATGACGCTCGATCACCGCGGTGCGCCGCCGGCAGAGCTTTTGTCAGCCGACATCTACGACAGCTGGATGCGCTGCATTTCGCTTGGTCTCGACACATTGCGCCCTCCATCGCCCGAGTTCGTGAGCACCGCAGTTCTGCGTCAGGAGCAGCAGCGCTGTTCACTGATTCGCGGCCTCGCGCTCGCGGAGATGCACACACTGCATCAGCAGATTGCCGGCTCCAATTTCATGATCGCCTTTGCAAATGCCGACGGCCTGCTGCTCGACATCATCTCGGACTCGAGCTTCAGTGATGCCTCGAACGCTGCGAGCATTCGGCCCGGCACCATCTGGACCGAAGCCATCTGCGGCACCAACGGCCTCGGCACCGCCGCCTATCTCAAGCGGGCCATCGTCGTTCACGGGGGCGAGCACTTCTTCTCGCGCTACAACAATCTTACTTGCATCGCGGCGCCAATCTTCGCGCCGGATGGCGAACTCGCCGGAATACTGGACGCGTCATCGGATTGCATGTCGAGGCAGGCGCATACCCAGGCGCTCGTCGCAATGGCCGCAACCCAGATCGAGAATGGTCTGTTCCGCGAGCATCACCGCGGAAACATCCTGATCGCTTTCCATAACCGCGGCGAGTATCTGCATACGTTGAGCGCGGGCCTGCTGGCCGTCGATAACGAGGGCAGGATCCTTGCAGCCAACAGGGCCGCAAGCGTCCTGCTGCATGGCCTGCCAGCCTCGCCGGGTCGTCGCTTCGCCGACGTCTTTCGTACGAAATTCAGCGCCTTTGTCGATGAAGGCCGGCGCAAGGAACGCCAGCGCCTCGAGGACGAGGTCGGTAGCCAGTTCGTCGCAACAATCGAGAACGCACGCCAGTTCTCGATGATGCAGGCCATCTCGCGGCCTCGGCCGCCGACGCCCAAGGACGTCCCCACCCAGTTCGTCTCCGCCGATCCGGCGATCGCTTCCGTTGTCCAACGGGTGGGGGTCGCTGCGGTCCGCAAGATGCCGATCCTGATCCGTGGCGAAACCGGCACCGGCAAGGAGCAACTCGCCCGCCATGCTCATGCCGCCAGTGGACGGACCGGCGCTTTCGTGCCGGTGAATTGCGCAGCGCTCCCCGACAGCCTGATCGAGGCGGAGTTGTTCGGCTACGCCGAAGGGGCTTTCACCGGAGCGAAAAAAGGCGGGGCTGCGGGACTGTTCAAGGAAGCGGACGGCGGAACGCTCTTCCTCGACGAGATCGGCGACATGCCGGTGACGCTGCAGGCCGTGCTGCTGCGCTTTCTGGACGATTGGACTGTCCGGCCGGTCGGCGGCACCAAACGTCAGGTCGACGTCCTCCTGGTGTCTGCCACCAATGCCAATCTCGACGACTCGATAGCGAAGGGCCGGTTCCGATCGGATTTGCTGTTTCGCCTCAACACGCTGGAGGTGACGTTGCCGCCTTTGCGCGAGCGCTCCGATTTCGCCGAGATCGCGCGCCATTTGATCCACAAGATCGATCCCTTGATGGATTTGACCGAAGGGGCGATCGATCGTCTGGCCGAACTCGATTGGGATGGAAACATCCGCGAACTGCGCAACGTGCTTTCCCGATTGTCGCTGGCCGAGCCAGGAGATCTGATCGACGAGACGTCGGTCGAGTCCGTACTTGCACATTCCGGCGGCGAGCGCCTGACTGGCAAGGCGGCGGGTGGTGGGCTCAAGGCCAATCTGCATGAGATTCAACGCTCGCATGTGCTGACCGCGTACGCCGAAACCGGCAACAACATCAGCAAGGCCGCGCGCCGCCTTGGCGTGTCGCGCAATACGATCTATCGCGCCCTGCGCGGCAACAAGGACTAGCATAATCGCGGCGAAGGCGCCGCGACGGCTCGATCCGGCTGTAACTGGAGGCGCTGAAGTCCAGCCCCTCGCCGGGTTCAATTGGGAGTGTCGCCATGTTCGAACCGGAAAACAGTCTCGAAGCCCTGATGCAGGCCGCGGCAAGGGACGCCAGCATCGTTCCCGCATTCTATCGCGCCTTGCTCGAGACGGAGATTTACATTCTGACGCCGGAAGCGCCGATGAAGCCTGGGCGCCGTCGCTCGCTCAAGTTTCAGGAAGAGATCAACGTCGCAACGGTCGAATTCCAGAACATGACATGGCACCCCACCTTCACCTCAAAGAAGCGCATCTACGACTATATAAAGGAGCCTGAGGTGTGCCTTGGCGCCGCTGCGCGCAATCTGTTCGAAATGTTGCCTGACTCTAATTTCTGGCTCAATCCGTTGTCCGAATGTCAGAAGCCGCTGCCCGCCACCGAAATCGCTCTCCTCATGAGCGGCAAGATCTTTGGCATGGCGATGAAGTCCGCGCGATAAGCGCGGTGCTCGTGCGACATTGCGCCCATCCGGTTTGCATCAACAGCGGTTCACAGCCGGACTTGTCAGACGTTGTCGGGCTCAGGCCGATCAACGGGCCTGAGGCGATCATCAATGTAGCGCCTGAGCGCCGCGGCCGCGTTCAGCATATGCGCACGCATCCTGCGCGATGCTGAATCGCCATCGCCCTCCGCGATCGCCTGCATGATCGCCTCATGCTCCTCGCGAGACCGCCGAATACGATCACCCTGGCGCAATTGGGTTCGACGGAAGGCGCTGAGACGGGCGCGGACATCTTGCGCTTGCTCCGCAAGGAACGAGTTGTGCGTCGCCCGGTAGATGCATTCGTGGAACTGCCGGTTGAAGGCATCATAGGCGTCAACGTCGTTCGCCTCGACCATCGCACGCGATCCGTCGTGGAGCTCGATCAGGTGACTGCGCTCGAGCGGCGTCATGCGAAAGGTCGCAAGCCTGACGCACATCGCCTCCACCTCGGCGCTGGTCTCGAACATGTCCATGATGCGCTCGGGTGTCATGCGTGCAACGACGACCCCACGACGCCCACGGACCTCCACCAGCCCGCTGACGGCAAGCTGCCGGAGAGCCTCCCGCACCGGAGTCCGGGAGGCCCCAAAGCGATCGGCAAGCTGCTGTTCTTCCAACGCCGACCCGGCGACGAGCGCGCCGGATGCTATCTCGTCTGTGAGCGCGTTTCGGATGCGGTCGGAAAGCAGACCACCATCGTCTTCCGCTTCGGCTACGACTTTCAAGAGGCTCACCATTTTTCAGCTAACCAGTGATCGCACGCACTGCGAAATACAGGACAGAGGGGGCAACCAGACACCCCAAGCCGGTATGAAATGTCGCAGTCAACGCGCCATACGGGACCAGACGCCGATCGGTTGCCGCAAGCCCTCCGGAAACGCCGCTGACCGTTCCCATCAAGCCGCCGAACACCATTGCACTGCGCGGATTGTCGAGGCCGATCATCTTCGCCACGAAGGGCGTACCGATCATCACGATCACTGCCTTGAATACACCGGTCGCGATCGAGAGCGCAATGACCGGCGAGGATGCGCCGATCGCCGCCCCCGTGACCGGCCCCACGATATAGGTAACCGCGCCAGCACCAATCGTCGTCAATGATTCGGCGTCGGTGTAGCCAAACGCCGCGGCGACGATAACCCCCAGAATGAACGGAACGACGGTTCCCAATCCGAGTGCAATCGCACCGATTACGCCGGCCTTGCGCGCTTGATCGACATCGACCTCAAAGGCGGTGGCGACGATGGCAAAGTCCCGGAGCATCGCGCCTCCCATCAGGCCGATCCCGGCGAGCGCCGGCAGGTCGGCCACGCCCTTCTCACCGCCGGTGGAGATGCCTCCGAAAAAGGCCAGCACGAGACCCAGCATGATCGCGATCGCCGAGCCGTGAATGCGCCCGAAGGTGAGATATTTCGAGATTGATCCGGATATCCACATCAGGATTCCGACGGCGGCGAACGCGGTCACCAGCGAATTGGCGGTGAGAACGTGAGACATCATGTTCATCCAATCCTCCCGGACTTGAAGTGAGGCACTGGCGCGGCGAGCACTTCAGCCTCTCGCGCCTCGATCTCGTCCATCGTCTCGACACGACCGCTGAACCGACCGATCAGGGCCACCATCGCGAAACAAACCGCGACCGCCCCGATCCCCGCAATGACTACGATCGGACCGCCTTTAGCAGCAGCGACCACGTTCTGCTGCGCCGCCATCGCGACCACGATCGGAATGTAGAAGCTGCCCCAGAACTCGACGCCGGTCTTAAGCCCATGGCTGAGCAGGCCGCGCCGCACCAGCCAGAGCCGGGCCGCGATCAGGAACATCATCGCAATGCCGACGCCGCCGACATTGGCCTTAACGCCGAGGGCAACGCCGAGCAGGTCTCCCAACAGGCCTCCGAGCAGGGTGCAAATCGCGAGCAGTGCAACGCCGGAAATGGTCACGGGCGCCTCCCCTCAGAGAATGAAGCGCGATGCCCCTGACTTGGACGCCTTGTATCCATTCGCATCTTAAATTCCCTCCTATGTATGCGAATATCCATCTCTTATAAATCTATGTATACACTAATTGACAATCCAATGCAATACGCATACATTGACGTCCATCGAAGCCAATCCCGCATGCCAAGGAGCCGAGATGAGCGATTGGGGTATGCAAAAGGCCGCCCTCGGAGAGCGCCTGGCGGCCGGTCAACGGCACGCAAAGGGTAAGATTGTCCCGATCCCGAGCCTGCCTGCGTTTCTGAAGGCGGTGATCCGGTCAGGCGATCGGGTGTGCCTGGAGGGCGACAATCAGAAGCAGGCCGACATCCTCGCCTCGGCGCTCGCGAACCTCGATCCCCAGGATGTCCACGACCTGCACATGGTGCAGTCGGGCGTGGTCCTGCCCGCGCACCTCGACATCTTCGAAAAGGGAATCGCGCGGCGGCTCGACTTCTCCTATTCAGGCCCGCAGTCGGCCCGCATCGCGCGGATGCTGTTCGGGGGCAAGATCGAACTCGGCGCCGTGCATACCTATCTCGAGCTGTTCGCCCGCTACTTCATCGACCTGACGCCGAACGTCGCTTTGATCGCGGCGGTAAGCGCCGACACGGACGGCAATCTCTATACGGGGCCCAATACCGAGGACACTCCGACCGTCGTCGAGGCAACGAGTTACAAGAACGGTGTCGTCGTGGCGCAAGTCACCGAGATCGTCGACAAGGTCCCGCGCGTCGACATCCCCGGCGACCTCGTGCATTTCGTGGTCGAAGCTGGCCGACCGTTCTACGTCGAGCCGCTCTTCACCCGCGACCCGGCAGCCATCACTGAAACCCAGATCCTGACGGCGATGCTGGCCATCAAGGGAATCTACGCGCCTTACGGCGTGCGTCGGCTCAATCACGGAATCGGCTTCAATACCGCCGCGATCGAGTTGTTGCTGCCGACCTATGGCGAGAAGCTCGGCCTCAAGGGCAAGGTTTGCACCCACTTCGCGCTCAATCCGCATCCCACGATGATTCCGGCGATCGAAGCCGGATGGGTCGACCAGATCCATTGCTTCGGATCGGAAGTCGGCATGGAGGATTACGTCGCCGCGCGCTCCGATATCTTCTTCACCGGGCCCGACGGATCGCTGCGCTCCAACCGTGCCTTCTGCCAGACGGCGGGCCTCTATGCCTGCGACATGTTCATCGGATCGACGCTTCAAATCGACCTCGAGGGCCACAGCTCGACGGTGACGACCAGCCGCATCGCAGGCTTCGGCGGCGCGCCCAACATGGGCTCCGACCCTCGCGGCCGCCGCCACCCGAGCGAACCCTGGCTCAAGGCGGGCGCCGAGGCCGCGCCCGACTCCTCCCCTGCGCTGCGCCGCGGCCGCAAGCTCGTGGTGCAGATTGGAGAGACCTTTGGTGACCGCAATGTCCCGCTCTTCGTCGAGCAACTGGATGCGCTTGAACTGGCGCGCAAACTCGATCTCGATCTGGCGCCGGTGATGGTCTACTCCGACGACGTGACGCACATCGTTACTGAGGAAGGCATCGCCAACCTCCTGATGTGCCGCAACAAGGACGAGCGCGAGCAGGCCATCCGCGGCGTTGCGGGCTACACGGACATTGGCCGGGCGCGTGATGCGAACCTCGTCGAGCAGCTCAGGCAGCGCGGCGTGATCCGGCGCCCTGAAGATCTCGGCATCGATCCGCTCGACGCGGACCGGCGCCTGCTGGCGGCCCGCTCGATCAAGGATCTCATGCTGGCTTCCGGCGGCCTCTACCGTCCGCCCAGCCGCTTCCGGAACTGGTGAGGAGTTTTGCATGGAAACGCTCAGCTTCAGACTATCTGCCCCGACGCGCGCTGGCGGCACCCGCATGCAGGCGATCGTCGGCGTCGTCGCCTCCGGCAACCTCGAGGTGCTGTTGGAACGCGCTTCGCCGGCCGACACCTGCGTGATCGACATCGCGACCGCGGCCCACGGCTTCGGCGCGGTCTGGGACGCCGTCGTGCGCGACTTCGTCGCCCGCCGCCCTGCCGGTGGCTTACGTATCTCCATCAATGACGGCGGAGCCCGACCCGACACGGTCGCGCTGCGCCTCGCGCAAGGCATCCGCAAGATCGAGGAGCCGGAACGATGACAGCGGCCACAGCCAATACGGTTTCGCTGAGCTGGTACGAGGCGAGCGCCCGGCAGCGCATAGAAGCGCTGGTCGATACCGGCAGCTTTGCCGAATTCATCGGTCCCGAGCAGCGCGAGATGAGCCCGCATCTGGCGATCTTCGACCTGCCGGAGCAGTTCGACGACGGCATCGTCGTCGGACGTGGTCGCCTGGAAGGATCGCCGGTGCTCGTCGCAGCGCAGGAAGGTCGCTTCATGGGTGGCGCCTTCGGTGAGGTCCACGGCGCCAAGCTCACGGGCCTGCTGCGCGCGGCACGCACACTGAACCAGGATGTGCTGATCCTGTTCGACACCGGCGGCGTTCGCCTTCAGGAGGCCAACGCTGGCGAGCTCGCGATCTCGGAAATCATCCGCGCTGTGGTCGAGGCGCGGCGCGCGGGCGTCAGCGTGATCGGACTGATCGGCGGACGCGCCGGATGCTATGGCGGCGGCAGCCTGATCGCCGGCAGCTGCTCGCGCCTCGTCGTCTCCGAGCAGGGGCGGATCAGCGTCAGCGGCCCCGAGGTGATCGAGACCAACAAGGGCGTCGAGGAATTCGACTCACGCGATCGGGCCCTCGTCTGGCGCACGATGGGAGGCAAGCACCGCTACCTCATCGGCGGCGCCGACACGTTCGTTGACGACGAGGCGCTGGCGTTTCGACAAGCGGCGATCGATGCACTCAAGATCAGGCGCGATTGCGGTGTTGCGGTTCTCGAAGCCGAGCAGAAGCGCCTGGAGCGGCGTCTGCAGCGTTTCGGCGCGTCCAAGGATGCTGTCGAGGTCTGGCAGGCGCTGGGCGTCGGTCAGCCGGCCGATATCCCCTCACTTTCGACCGACGCGTTCCTACGCGCGGCAAACAACAGGGAGAACGCCGATGACGCTCGATGACATTCTGGCGAGCCTGTTCCCCAGCGGCAGCGATATCGACGTCACCGCCGCGACGATCGCGGGAAAGGCGGTCCTTCCCGGTGCAGGGCCGGTCCACGTGCTCGGCATCACGCAGGGACAGCCGCTCGGCGTGGACGAGGCGATTGTGCTCGCAGGACGCGTGATCGAGATCGTCAGATCAGGCGATCGGGCTCCGATCCTGTTCCTGGTGGATTCCTCAAGCCAGCGCATGAGCCGACGCGACGAATTGCTCGGCCTCAGCGAATACCTGTCGCATCTCGCCAAAGCCTTGCTGCTGGCGGAAGCGGAAGGCCACCGCACCGTCGCCCTGCTCTACGGCGGCAGCGCGGCCGGCGCGTTCATCGCGACGGCGCTTGCCGCCGACGCGCTGGTCGCGCTGCCCGGCGCGCATCCCGCGGTGATGGATCTGCCGTCGATGGCGCGGGTCACCAAACTTCCGATCGATGTGCTCAAGGCCAAGGCGGAAGCGACGCCGGTGTTCGCTCCGGGCCTCGAGAACATGGTGCAGACCGGCGGCATTCACGTCGTCTGGGATGAAAATGCACCTTTGGCACCGCAGCTTGCGGCCGTGCTGCAAAAGCCGCAAGGACAGGATGATCGCGGCCGGCTCGGCGCCGAACGCGGCGGACGGCGGAAAGCGGCCGAACTGGCTGAGCGAGTTGCCGTCGCGGCAGCCTTAGATCGGGGATCGCAAGATGGTTGAAGCTCTCGCGCGCCACAGCATGGTGAAGGCCTCGGCATCCGGATGGACCGCCGTGATGAGCCGTTATCCCGAACTCGCCAGCGAGCCGATCGTCGCAGGCTGGGCGCACGCCGGCCGTCCCCTCATCGTTCGCCGGCCGGCTTGCAGCGATACTGCCGGCATGATTCCGCTCGGTCTGCCACTGCCGCCGAGCCACGGCAAACGGCGCATTGCGATCTCGCTCGCCGCGGCCGATATCGTCGCATCCGCCCCGCCCCCATTGCTGGCAGAAGCGGCCGCGACGGCGCCCGCAGCTTGGCGCGAGACGATCGACCAGCTCCTCCAACTTTTGCCGGAGACCCGCACCTTTGGCAGCCTGGCCTGGCAGCATCTCACCGGCCTTCCCTATCTTTCGAACAGTTCGGACCTTGATCTGCTCTGGCCGCTGTCGGCAGCCAGGCGAGGAGATACCCTGCCGTCCGACATCGCCCGAATTGCACAACGGGCGCCGATGCGGCTGGACGGTGAGATCGTCGGTCCGGCAGGAGGGGTTCAATGGCGCGAACTGACCGGCACTGACGAGGACGAAGTGCTTGTGAAAGGCCCGACCGGGGTCACCAGCACGACGCGTGCAGCCTTTCTCGCAGGTCACGTGTCATGAACGTTGCACTCAAATGGCAATCGCTGCCGGGATCCGCGCTTCATGCGGAGCAGCTCGGCCATCTCGCATCGTCGTGTCTGAAGCTCGAAGTCGAGACCTATCCAAAGCCGGGGCTGGTCAGCCATGTCGACAATGGCGCGCATTGCGACATGGATGCCGAGCTCTTGTGCCGCAGCGCCGAGACCCTGAAGCCGTTCTTCAGCGATCTAGCAGCCGCGGGCGCCGAGGGCGCCGGCATGAACCGGTTGCGCGCGATCGGAGTTGCGGCGGAGCGCGCCATGCTCGCTGCAACCCGCGGTGTCAACACACATCGCGGCGCGATCTTCGGATTGGGCCTGCTCTGCGCCGCGGCCGGATATCGTGGCGCGCTCGGCATCCACAAATCCCTCGGCGACCTGGTGTCGCGGCGCTGGGACAAAGACATCCTTTCAGGTCCCATATCGCTGCGCAGTCATGGCGCCGTCGCCTCGCGGCGCTACGGCGCCGGCGGCGCCAGGGCGGAAGCCGCCCATGGCTTTCCGTCGGTGTATGACATCGCCCTTCCCGCGCTGCATGCGGCGCGGAAGCTCGTTCCTCATGATGAAGAAGCGGTGCGCATTCAGACATGCATGACGCTCATCGCCGACGTCACCGACACCAACCTGTTGCATCGGGGCGGACCGGAGGGATTGCGCTCCGCGCAGGCCAGCGCATCTGCATTTCTGGCGGCGGGAGGCATCGGATCTGCCGGCTGGCGGAGACGAGCGGCCGACATTCATCACGCGTTCGTGGCGCGCAATCTGAGCCCGGGCGGCTCGGCGGACCTGCTGGCCATGGCCCTCTTCGTCGACCGACTGGAACCGTGATGCTTGCACTGCTCTGCGGCGGACAAGGCACCCTTTCGGACAAGATCTTCGATCTGGTCGCGGAGCAGCCCGCCGCGGAGCCGGTTTTCGCCGCGGCAACCGCCTGTCTCGGCGAGGACCCACGGGAGCTCGTCAGGACACAAAGCGTGGACGTATTGTCGGCCAACCGTGTCAGCCAGATCCTGACCGTCACGTCGGTGCTCGCGATCCACGCCTGCATTGCCGACCTGCTGCCTGAACAGACTGCCGTCACAGGTTACAGCGTTGGTGAGATGGCGGCCTGGAGCATCGCCGGAATATGGACAGCCGACGAAGCCCTCCGACTGACAGATGTTCGCGCGCGCCAGATGGACCGCGCGGCCGGACCAGGTGGCCGCCTCGGCTACGTCCGCGGGCTCGACCGGGCCACGCTCGAACGTCTGCTTGAACACCACCGCTGCGAGTTCGCGATCAAGAACCCCGACCTCCTGTTCGTGATCGGAGGCGCAGAGCGGGACCTCATCGAGCTCTGCCGGGAAGCGACAAGACAGGGCGCCGCGCGCACCGGCCTTCTCGCCGTGAAAATCGCGTCGCACACGTCACATCTCGCGCAGGTCTGCGCGCCGCTGCAACAGGCGCTCGACGGCAGCAGACGCACCCCTGTCGCAAGCGGACGGATTCTGCTTTCCGGGGGCGACGGCGAACGCATCTTCTCTGCAGGGAGTGCAACTGTGAAGCTCGCAGGCCAGGTCGCGTGCCCCATCGACTGGGAAGCGACCTTGGAAGCCCTTGCAGAGCTGGGAGTCACCAGGGTGTTGGACCTCGGCCCAGGACATGCGCTTGCAGAGATGGCGCAAACATTCCTGCCATCCATTCGATGCTACGCCACGGACGGATTTCACACGGTCGAAGGCTTGCGAAGCTGGGTTGCTTCCAACTAGCCGGCACGCATGACTTGAGACGCGGAGTGTCACAGCAGGCGACGCAGAGGCCGCAGAAGCGGCCGCCCAAAATGCCTGCTCGGCAAAGCCGCTTACCCCAACCGGGCAACGGGTGTGTGGAGAAAGGTGGTAACGGGAGGCCGCTACATCGCGAAACCCACTGTTTCAAAGGCCCTATTTTCTTACTGGAGAGCAGCGTAACTCCGTGTGTGGCTGAGTGAAGGGAGCCGGGAAATCCGGCAGCGTAGCCAGAAGGCGCCGTGCTGTACCGGCAAGTGCCGGATCGAGCGCCGCATGCGGCCGTCCGGCCTCGCCGTCTTGCGGCCATAGCTCATCGATCTCCTGCTGCGACAGCTTACCGGCAGGTTGAGCCGGGCGAGCTCAGTCCGCCAGTTGTGCGAAAGCCAGACTCCCATTGTCTCGCCCCAAAGCATGCTATCCACCGGACTCCATGGCTCTGGAGCGCCGAGGAGCAGGAACTCTTCCGCGCTAAAGCGGCCGCGTTCGTCGATCCAGGCGTTGACGCCTCGCGCATAAGCTTCCAGCATAGGCGTGTCGGCTCTGACACAGCGTCAAGGTCAGATGATGCGCGAACACGAAGGCCGAGAGTGCGCATCATTCGATCCATCGGCAGCGCCGCTTGCCCGGCAATCTCCGACAATCGCCCTGACGCCGAGCGGCGCATGAGATCCATCTGGAACATCCGGTCTCGTGCATGCAGATAGCCAAGCGCTGTTGCGGCATCGATCATCGTCGAGGTGCGGATCCAAGGAATGCCATTCGCGTCCAAACGCACGCTTGCGGCGGCGGAAAGTCCGTGGACCTGCAACTCATCATTGAACGGTGGCAATGTCTGCCAGATCAAGGCAGCCATAATGCCAATCCCGCCCAGCAAGAGGACAATGCCGTAAGCGATCGTCTTGATCACTATCGTTCTTATTGATCCGCTTTCCTGCTTCGGGTGTACTTGAAAGCTATCTTCTGTTGGTACCAATCCGTGCGCTGACGGCGTTGCCGGATCCAACCCCCTCAAGCTCGGCTTTCCTTCGAAGAACTGCCATCCAAGTCCTTCGACTATGGCCGACATTGGCTCCACTCAGAAGGCACAGATATTCTTCTTCCAATTCACTGCCTACCGCCTTGGTTGCGCGCTGTTGAAGGCCAAAGGGTCTTTGATGGCAGCAGTATGTAGATCGCCTTCACCTCCATCCTCGGACTTCGAAGCAATATTCGCGATCGGCGCAATAAATTCCCCGGTAGACGGTAAAGAACTTTTTATGTTGACGTGAACGCGCTCTATTTCGCGCATTTGCGTCTGTACTCCACTGCATCGAAAATGCTTCCGCCGCCGTAATTTGTCAGACGATTTGCACGACCCGCAATCAGCATTCGGATTGCGATTGTGCCGCAGCAGAAATCAAAACTGACACATGGCCGTCATTGACGCTGACTAACGGTCTCGCCGCTTTGCATGCACCTCTTGAGGGAAAAATGAAGAATCGAAAATTGAAGACGACGTTACTCGCCACTGTAGCGCTGTTTGCTGTTGCGAGTATTGCAACGTCGACTGGCTCAGTTATCGCTGGTCCGGGCACCAACAAGGCAGACAGCAAGAAGGACGACAAGGATGCCGCCGTTGATCCGAATACGTTGAAGACCAAATATCCGATCAAGCACCTGGTGATCGTTTTCAACGAGAACCGCTCGTTTGATCATTATTTCGGTACTTACCCGAATGCACTGAATCCGGAAGGCGAGCCGGTTTTCGAGCCTGCCAAGAACACGCAGCGGGACATCGACAATCTCTTGTCGAGCGTCACTCTGCTCAATAACAATCCAAACTTGAATGCGGCCAACGGCGCCGGCGCTTCCAACCCGTTCCGTCTAGATCGCACGCAGGCCAATACGGCCGATCAGGGCCATGGCTACACGGCCGAGCAGAAGGCCTACGACGGCGGCATGAACGATCTGTTCCCGGAATTCACCGGCAAGGGCACCAATGGCGGCGCCGGCGCTTTTGGCACCAAAGGTCAGGTCATGGGCTTCTTCGACGGCAACACAGTGACCGCCCTCTGGAATTATGCCCAGAACTACGCGATGAGCGACAATGCCTGGAGTGATCAATATGGCCCGTCGACGCCTGGCTTGCTCAACATGTTTGCCGGGACCACGAATGGGGCGATCATTCCGGCGGGCCTCACTGCGAGTACAGTCCAGGATGGTCAGGGCGGTCTCACGCTGACCAGCGATACGGATCCGGTCGGGGACGTGTGCTCAAGCCAGACCTCACAAGTTCGGATGACGAGCAAGAACATCGGCGACTTGCTCAATGCCGCCGATATCCCCTGGGGATCTTTTGTCGGTGGTTTCAACCTGCAAACTCTCAACAACAACGGCACCACAGGTTGTGTGCGCTCCACCGTGAGCCAGGTCGTCGGCGGCGCGATCCGGGACTATATCCCGCATCACATTTGGTTCCAGTATTACCAGTCGACGGCCAACCCGACCCATGCCCGCCCGACCTCGACCAAGGCGATTGGCTATACGACGGTACCCGGCAAAAACAAGGTTGATCCGGCCAACCACGCCTACGATTTGGACGACTTCTTCACTGCGGTCGGATCCGGCAACTATCCGGCAGTGTCTTTCATCAAAATGTCGGCCTTCCAGGACGCTCACCCGGGCAACTCCGATCCGCTCGATGAGCAGACGGGGCTGGTTACCCTGATCAACTTCCTGCAGCAGCGGCCTGACTGGGAAAGTACCGCCGTAATCCTCGCCTATGATGACTCGGACGGCTGGTATGACCACGCTTTCGCCAAGACGACGAGGCCGTCGTTCTCGGCAACAGCCGATGCGTTGAACGGCACGGGCATTTGCGGCGTGATTGGCACGACCGAACCCGCAGGAGTCAACGGCTTGCCTGTTCATGGTCGCTGCGGTCCCGGCACGCGCCAGCCGTTCATGGTGATTTCCCCCTACGCCAAGAAAAACTACGTCAGCCACGTGCTCATCACCCAGGCCTCCATTCCGCAGTTCATCGAAGACAACTGGCTGAACGGTGAGCGGATCGGCGGTGGCTCCTTCGATGCTACGACCGGCTCGATCGTCGACATGTTCAACTTCAACAAGAAAAACAGCACCACGCTCATCCTCGATCCGACCTTCGGTACGGTGGATACCAAGAACAAGACGAAGAACGATTGAGCCAGATTCAGATGCTCAATCGCACAATCGCGTGCTTCGTCGGCGCAGGCCTTATGGCCTGCGTCGCTTTGGCTGCCGAGCCGCAAACGTTGCCCGGCGAAAACCCGAATCCGGTTCGTCTGGTCCGTCCCCCAGTCGCGCCGCTCTCGGCGATGGCGAAACTCGGTCGGGACGTATTCTTCGACACGAGCCTGTCGTCGTCGGGCAAGATGGCTTGTGCGTCCTGTCACAGCCCGGACCACGCGTATGGTCCCCCTAACGACGGGCCAGTCATGCCCGGCGGCCCTGCTCTGTCGCTTCCCGGGTTGCGAGCCGTCCCATCGCTGACTTACCTGCAGCGGCAGCCTGACTTCAGCATCGGTCCCGACGACCGGGAAAACGAGACCGTCACACTGGCGCAAATGGCCGACATTGGTCAGACGGCAACGCGCGTACAAAAGACCGCGCAGCAGGCCACGCAAAGCGCGGCGAATATCGTGCCGCAGGGTGGCCTGTTCTGGGACGGCCGCGCTGACACTCTCCAGATCCAGGCATCGGGTCCGTTGCTCGACCCGCGAGAGATGGATGGCGGCAGCATCGAGGTGATTGCAGAAAAGCTGCGTCGCGCGCCTTACGCTACGAAAATCGCGGCATTGTTCGGTGAGACCGTTTTGAAGAACGCGAACTTGTTGGTTGCCGAGGCGACTTTCGCGATCGGTCGCTACCAGATCGAGGAGCCGAGCTTCCACCCCTACACGAGCAAGTTCGATTATTGGCTTGAAGGCAAAGCCCGCTTCAACGACAACGAAATGAGGGGCTACCGCTTGTTCAACGATCCGGAGAAGGCCAACTGTGCCGGATGTCATAGCTCGAGGGTCACCCGCGACGGCTTCCCTCCGCTCTTCACCGACACCCAATATGAAGCGCTGGCCGCGCCACGCAATATGGTACTCCCCGACAACAAGGACCCCGGGTATTTCGATCTTGGGGTTTGTGGACCGGTTCGCAAGGACATCGCAGACCAGACTCAGTATTGCGGCATGTTCAAGACACCTACCTTGCGCAACACCGCGTTGCGCCGTGCCTACTTCCACAATGGCGTATTCACCTCGTTGCGGCAGGTCATGGATTTCTACAATTTTCGCGATACAAATCCGGAGAAGGTCTATCCGCTTGGTGCCGACGGAAAGGTGCAAAGGTACAACGATATCCCAATGAAGTATCACGCCAACGTGGACGTCAGCGATCCTCCCTTCGACCGACATCTCGGCGAGACCCCGGCTATGACGGATCAGGACGAAGCCGACATCATCGCCTTTCTGAACACACTGAACGATGGATACAAGCCGCGGGAATGAAACGCTCGTACCGTGGCGACCTAGCGCAAGGCGCGCAACCAGTCGAATGCAGCCGATGGCTTGGTCGCCCCGGTGTCTTGTACTGACCCTTCTCAGTTCTCGCACAAATGTCCGCTTCCACGCCGCTGTCGGAGCCTGGTCGGACATCTTGGATCTATCAGTACATTCCGATGACCATTCTGGTCGCTCTGCGCCGCCTGTTCGCGAGGCTCGATGGCCGATCGCGGGAAAACATCCCGCTCGCCCGCAGCGGCTTGCCATCACCGCCTGACGGCGCCGCGATCGCTGGCGAGCCCCTGGAAACTCCGACACAGGGCATAGCCTATGTGAGCGCTTTCGGTGACGAGATCGAAGTCGCCGTAGCGCATATATGTGACGGCCGGGCCCGTGCTATCTAGCTACATAAGAACGCGCGATGGTCGACTATGACGAACGCCGCATCAGACTCGCTCTGGTCTCAGCGACTGCTCCTATAACTTATTGAGCAAATGCGTTTTTCGTTGGTGGCCGCACCAGGGCTCGAACCTGGGCCCGCTGATTAAGAGTCAGCCGCGGCTTGATGAGAATCAATGACTTGCCAGTCGCACCTCCGGGCCTATCTGGCTGAGACTGGGCATCCGTCGCAGGATCTTACCGGGCCAGTTCAACCGGCGTTCTACAGGAGGCAGCCAACGACTCAACACGTCAGAAAAACGAGCGAACAAGCTTCTGCCAAGGCAGTTGGGTTTTTCTGCATTTTTGAGATATCCGACAAGTGCGAGGTAGTTCCACGCCGCGCTGGGGTCGTTGACGGGATTTGCCTTCGCGAACTGCGAGAGATTTGTTGCGAACTCGGGCGGCGGATCGGATCGCGATCGAGGTGCTCGATCTGACCGCTTAACTAACATGAATGGAACGTAGCGCGGCTCGACGCCGCGATGCCGTCTCATCCGCCACGCCGTGTGCGCTCAGATTTTCGGCAGGGTGCGGACCGATACGTCCACGTGCAGCCCGGTTGGATCGTTCGCATTGCCGATGAACCCGCCCGATATCGGCATGGCCTGGCCTGCCTCCCGGGTCACCCCGACGCGGACCAGATTCGCGCCGGCGATCAGGCCGTTGGTCGGATCGTATTCGACCCAGCCCGCGCCGGGCAGATAGACGCTGCACCAGGCGTGCGTGCTGCCGCCGCCTTGGCGTCGTGCCCGAGGAATCGTCGTACAAATAGCCGGTTACAAATCGAGTGGCGAAGCCAAAGCTGCGCAGCGCTTCCATCATCAGCACGGCAAAATCGCGGCAGGTGCCAGAGCCGAGTGCCAGGGTCTGGGCGGCCGTGTGCGTGCCCTCCTCGTAGCGAGCGTTGTAGCGAAACTCCCGCTTGATCGCGTGCGTCATCGCTTCCAGCACCTTCAGGGTCTGTTTGCTGTTCGCCTCGGACACGACGCGGAGGGCCCAAGCGTCGACCTTCCGGTCAGGATCCGGCATCTGGCGTTCGGCCAGGCGCGCGAGATCGGGAATCTCTTGCGCGTCGTAGGAAAATGGGAATAGCTCGGCGGCTTCGTCAAGGCTGTAGACCGGCAGCGGCTGGCCGTCGGGGTGATGCGTCACGTCGAGCGTCGATACAATGCTAAGCTGTTTGGTCCGGAGCGTCTCCGACCATTCGAGGTAGCAGATGGAATTGTTGAAGACGTCATGCTTCCAATAGACGCTGGTCGGCTCGGGATCGACTTTCAGTGTCGCGCCGTGCAGGCGCAGATCGTGACTTTCGTCCGGCCGGACCATCAATTTATGGCGCAGCAGGCCTACCGGATTGCGGTAGATGTATTCGGTCGTATGCACGATACTGATGTGCGCCATGTGATCCTCACCTGACCGGGACTGATCCAATCTATGCCGTGCTCGTTTTACCGGGAACAAGACGCTCCTCCCGATAGGCAAGGGCGGCCGGATTTGGGGCACCCGCCTGGTCGTTGCTTTTGAGGGCGTTGATGAACCTCGATCTCGCCCTCGTCTTGCTCATGCTCGCGGCCGCCATTGCGATGTTCCTCGTCAATCGGCCCCGCATGGACGCGGTCGCGCTGCTCGTGATGGTGGCCATGCCCTCCACCGGTATCATTACCATGAACGAGGCGCTGGCGGGGTTTGCCGATCCCTCCATCATCCTGATCGCTGCGTTGTTCGTAATCGGCGAAGGCCTGGTGATGACCGGGGTTGCACGACGCCTCGGCGACTGGCTCGACGCCAAGGCCGGCGACAGCGACAATTGCCTGCTGATCCTGCTGATGGCGGCGGTCGGCGGCCTCGGCTCCCTGATGAGCTCGACTGCGGTGGTCGCCATCTTCATCCCGGTAGTGCTGCGCATCTCGCAAAATCGCGGCACCGCACCAAGCCGGCTGATGATGCCGTTGAGTTTCGCCGCGCTCATCAGCGGAATGCTCACGCTGGTGGCTACCGCGCCCAATCTGGTCGTCAATGCCGAACTGATCCGGCAGGGCGCAAACGGTTTCAGCTTTTTCAGCTTCACTCCGTTCGGGCTGCCGTTGCTCGCGCTGGGCATCGTCTACATGCTGTTCGCGCGCCGCCTGCTGACCTCCAGGACCGGCCCGTCGGCCGCCGCGGACCGCCGCCCGAGGCTGCAGCAGTGGATCGAGCGGTACCGCCTGGCTGATCGCGAGAAGCGCGGCCGCATCGGCCCCGGCTCGCCGCTCATCGGAAAACCCCTCGACGAATTGCCGCTGCGTTCGGCGGGCGTGAACTTGCTTGCGATCGAGCGCGGCATCGGGCTTGCGGCCAGAGTGCTCCGTCCAACCGCACAGACGGAGCTACGGGCAGGCGATGTCCTCCTCGCCGATGTGCACACTTCCAAAGAGGGCATCAACGAGCTCTGGGATTCGCTGAAGCTCGAGCCGCGACCACTCGGCGAGATGGGAAACTACTTCGTCGACCACTCCCAGGAGATCGGCGCCGCGGAGGTCATCCTGCCGGCGGAATCGGCGCTGGTTGGCCAAACCGTGCGCGAGGCCCGGATTCGCTCCGAATATGATCTTACCGTGATCGGGTTGCGGCACGGCAGCGATGTGGCGGTGAACGATCTGCTCGACGAGCGGCTGAAGCTCGGGGACACGCTTTTGCTGATTGGCTTCTGGTCCGACATTCGCGAACTCCAATTCAACATGGACGACGTCGTCGTTCTGAACATGCCGGCCGAGCTGACGGAAGTTCTTCCGGCGGCGCAACGGGCGCCGCATGCGCTCGCCGTGCTCGGCCTCGTGGTCGCGCTGATGATCAGCGGCGCGGTGCCCAACGTGCAGGCCGCACTGATCGGCTGCCTGTTGATGGGGCTTCTGGGCTGCGTCGATTTCGACAGCGCGTATCGCTCCATCAATTGGAAGAGCCTGATCCTGATAGTGGGCATGTTGCCGTTCTCGCTGGCCCTGCAGCGGACGGGAGGAGTCGACCTCGCAGCCGACGCGGTGCTCGGCGTGGTCGGCGGCGCCGCGCCGCGCATGGTGCTGGCAGTCTTGTTCGTCATCACCGCGGCGCTGGGCTTGTTTATCTCGAATACGGCCACGGCCGTGCTGATGGCGCCGGTTGCGCTGGCCATCGCCAAGGACTTGGGAGCCTCGCCCTATCCGTTTGCGATGACCGTCGCGCTCGCGGCGTCCACGGCTTTCATGACGCCGATATCCTCGCCGGTGAACACGCTGGTGGTAGGACCCGGGCAATACAGCTTCGGCGATTTTGTGAAGCTGGGTACGCCCTTCGCCATCATCGTAGCGGTCATGAGCGTGCTGCTAGTCCCGGTTTTCCTCCCGTTCTGATAGACGACCCGACACTCCGTGCTGCAGTGGGGTTACGAAAACGCGCTACACCCGGAAGCTGCGGCTTGCGCGGTGACTAACGGCAACTCTTTGTCGCGCTACCCCTTTTGTTTAGCTACCGCAACCGCAATCCGGCGGGCGCGGCAACAAGGTCGCGGCTTTGTCACCGACGACCCACCACGATCATCCCTGGTCGACCGCAGATTGGCCACGTAGTCAGGGCCAAGAACGCCGACAGCAGCGTGTGCATCCACATCACACACGCAGACGAACGAATGCTCAGTATCACGCCCCCTTGAATCGACCGTGAGGCGAATCTCTATATTAGTATAATCCACTGTTTGGACAGTTCGGCTTCGGGAGTAGATGCATGGAGCGGCGCTACCAAGTCCTCCATCGTCTCATCTTGTCCTGGTCGAGCGCAGTGCTTTTTGTTCTGGCTTTCCAGGTCAACGTTGCCAGCGCCTCAGACTGGAACGATTGCAGCTCAACCAATGCCAGTCGCGCGATATCAGGGTGTTCTGTCATCTTGAACAAGGGCAGCGCGATCCCAGCCGCGCAAAGAGCCGTCGCCCTTGTCAACCGTGGCATCGCTCTCTATGACCGCAATGAGCTCGAACGAGCAAGAGCGGATTATACGGCGGCGATCCAGCTGGATCCCAAGAATGCGGAGGCACTTCACAATCGCGGCGATCTGCTTCTGCGCCAGGGTCTATTGGAGTCCGCTATCAGCGACTACACGGCCGCCCTGGCGCTGAACGATCGGTTTTCAAGTGCGTACAATGGTCGTGGGAATGCGCTCCGCGAAACCGGTCAAGTGGATCGGGCGATTGAGGACTACAACAAGGCGATAGAGTTCGATCCCAAGTCGCCGTTCGCTTACAACGGTAGAGGAAATTGCCTTAGATAAGGGCGAAACGGACGAAGCGATTGCCGATTACAGCCACGCGATCGAGCTGAGTAAGGACTACGCAACAGCCTATATTGGCAGAGCAAACGCTTTCGCTGACAAATCGAACTGGGCAGCGGCGCTTAAAGATTACGATGTCGCCATAGCGGTCGATCCAAAGGATCCCACGGCTTACAACAATCGCGGGACCGCGCATCAAAATGCGGGCGAGTTGGACAAGGCAATTTCAGACTACGACAAAGCCATCGCGCTCGATCCGAAACGAGCAGCATTCCACTTCAATCGCGGGCTTGCATTCCACTTGATGGGCAAGGCGAGTGAAGCGTTCTCCGAGTATACCGAGACGACTAAGCTCGATCCAAAGTATGCTTTCGCGTACCACAATCGAGGGCTGATCTCTCGTCAGAAGGGAAACCTCGACGAGGCGATATCCGACTTTTCGAGAGCTATCGAGATCAATCCGAGCTATGCGCAAGATTTCGCGTCACGAGGACTGGCGTATCTCAAAAGAAAACAACTGAAGGAAGCAATCGACGATCTGCAAAAGGGGCTTCAGTTAGACAATCGGCAAACCGGCGCCATGATCGGGCTGGGCAAAGCGTACATCGAATCGCAAGCATTTGACCAAGCTAAGCCAATCTTGGATCAAGCGATCCGGCTCGATCCGGTTTCGCCCGAGGCCTATCTCCAGCGTGGCCGTTTGATGGAAGGGATTGGCGACCTCGCCCAGGCATCTAGCGACTATAGGACCGCCCTGTCTTTCGATCCGGAACTGAAAGAAGCAAAGGAAGCGCTAAGCAAGGTCCTTGAACGCTCCAAGGTGGTCAAAATTGATCCAGCGATCGAGCCCACTGGACGGTTAAACAGGGTCGCATTGGTCATTGGAAACGGCACGTACGAAAAAGCGACTACTCTTCCCAATGCTGTCAACGACGCTTCGATCATTTCTGAGGCACTCCGAAGGATTGGCTTTAGGCAGGTGATCCAGGTTCAAGATCTTGGCCGTCAGGATCTCCTCGCAGCATTGCGTAATTTTCGTGAACTAGCCGATCATTCCGAGTGGGCGATGATTTATTATGCCGGTCACGGTATTGAAATCGATGGACAAAACTACATTGTACCTGTCGACGCACGTCTGCTGACCGATAGGGATGCGCCAGACGAAGCAATATCGCTTTCACGCTTTCTGGACGCGATCGAGGGAGCTTCGGCCATGAAGCTCGTAATACTTGACGCTTGCCGTGAAGATCCGTTCAACAACTCTATGAAACTTTCGAGCGCTTCTCGAACGATTGGACGTGGTTTGGCGAGGATAGAACCTGAGGGGGGCACGCTCGTCGCTTATTCCGCGAAGCATGGTCAGGTCGCACTTGATGGAACGGGCGCAAACAGCCCCTTTGCGACGGCACTGGCCAATCGTATGATGGCGCCAAATGTCGAAATCCGAAAGCTTTTCGGACTGGTCAGGGACGACGTCCTCGCTGCAACCAGCCGCAAGCAAGAGCCGTTCATTTACGGAACTCTCGGGGGTGATGATCACTTTATCAATCCCACGCAAAGCGATGATACCGGACATTAGAAATGCCTACGCCGCGAACTAACGCAGTATGGTTCGCTGTGAGTTTCATGTTCATGAGCTCGACGGATACTCGTGGGCAGGACGCTCCAAATACCCGCGTGCTGGTAGCGAATGTCGAACCATCGAATCGGCTCGGGCGGGAGTTGCTGGGAAAACCCGTCCTAGTTTCGAGGTCCGACGTTGCACGTGTTCGGGGCGGCGCTATTCCGGACAACCCAGTCCAGGCTGCACCACCCGTTGCCGATCCAGCATTCAAGGCAGTCTTGCTCACACCGCGGGAGTCAACTGGTCGCCCTGTTCAGATTGGCATGCCCGCACTGCCAGATGAACCTGTGGCAGGACCGTCTGTTGCGCAGCCAAACACGGCCGCTAAACCGCCAGTCTCCTTGCCGCCGGCGGCAAGTCTCAACCCGAGCGCGCCGGCAAGCGTTGAAAGCACGCCGGGCTCCGCTCCCAAGGCGCATGTGTTGCCCAATCCTGTCAGCCGATCACGGCTGAGCCCTCATCCGGCGGTAGCCAGAAGCGAAACAGCTTCGCGACGCAAAGCGATCGAACCACCGGCACGTACAAGTTATGGGGCTGCGGAAATCGCCGCGAGCCGTGCCTTCACCCGGTTTTGATCCCTAGAACCTTCGCGGCGAGAACGACCCGCCCCGCACTAGTTTTGATAACGCAAGCCAATTCTCACGCCACCGGCGGTCAGGTTATCACCAAAGCGGGTATCGGCCCGCACGAATCCCGATACTCCGTTGGAGAGGTTAAAAAAGTTGACGGCAGCTTGAATCTCACCGCGGACCTTGCCCGCGTCGGATGGAAGGGTGATGCCTGTGCTGCCGAAGACGAGGGAGTTACCCGTCTGACTGAAGATACTGTAGACGTAACCCAGCAAGCTTGGCTCAATACGCACACCATTCACTAGAAACTCGGTGCCAACCCTGGCGCCAATCCGTCCGCGCGTTGCGTCCCCATCATTAAGCGCAATGGTCGTCGCGGAGAACGCGGTGGTGCCGCTGAACTTCGAGCTAACGTATTCGATGCCTGCGGTCGGCTCGATGTAGGACTTGCTCGTCAAATCAAATTTGTAGCCGATATTGGTCGATAGGTCATAGTTTATGACGTCGTCCTTTTGATTGATTCCCCCTCCATTGATGCTGACGTTCAGTAGATCCGTCTTGAACATCAGGTCGGTGAACCAGTTGCCCTTCAGATAGGTCGCGTAGACGCCCAGGCTTCCACCATCGTAAGCCTGCGAAGCGGGCGAAGCCTTCAGATCGACATGTGAGTTCGTATAGCCCAGCAGGCCGCCCAAGAGCAGCGCGTCGTCTGCGGAGGTGACGTTCTTGATGAGCGCATCGGCCCCCGCCAGCGCACCTCCGCTTCGTTGCCGAAAGCTGAGATCTTGAGGAAAGATCTGCCCACCAAAGTTAATGGCGGTTGTGGCATTCTGATCTACATAATCGCCCCAGCCCTTAACCCAGACCGCCGGACGAACAGTTGGTCCGACGGCAGGCGGTGGTGCCTTTAGGGCAGCGAACGCATCTGTTGGTCTGCGCTGTACGGCATAGCCAAGGGCCTCTCCGGCAAAGCCTTGGGCCTGGGGCTGAGATGAATCAGCGACTCCGTTTCGTACCTCCCAAATGTGGTCGAAAACTACGTCCGAGGATTGGAACGCGATCGTCTGAGCCGCGGTCAAGGCGACGCCACTGGACAGCCCTGCCACGGTAGGGATTGACCCGAGAGCAACCGTTGTTCCTCCGTTTTGCGGCAGCAAGACCAACGCGCTCGTTCCGAAGTTCTGCGCGTTCGCAAGCGTGAACGTGCCGGGGGCAATTGATCCTGCTTGAATGAGGGTGGCTGCAGTCGCAAATGGCGCCAAAGGAGTCAGATTGAGTACCGAAATGGAGGTCGACCCGGACGCGCTTCCATTGATGATAACTTGATCGGCACGAGCAGTTTGCGTGCTAAAGTCGAGCAGAATCCTGCTCCCCGGCGATCCGACATAGTTGCCGCCGATGGTGAGTCTGTCGCCGGCGGCGTTGTTTTGCAGAATGATGGTGCCGGCATTGCTGAAGTTGCGCGTCACCGATGACGTACCGGACGCGGCAAACGTACCAGCATTCGTGACAGAACCATTCCAAATCCCGGACGAGTTGACCAGGCTCGAGTTGTTGAGCAGATCTCCGTTCCAGACTCCTGTGTTTGTGATGGTTCCGCTGGTCGCAACGACGTTGCCAAGCCAGTTGCCTTGGTTCGTTATAAGGCCGGCATTGCTGACAATATTTCCTGTCCAGATCCCAGTCGATGTGTTGGTGATCGAACCCGTGTTGCTCGCGACCACCGCGTTGGTGGTACCGCTGTTCGTGACCGTGCCATGGTTACTAAGATCATCGTTCAGCGCGCCGCCCGCGGCGACGGTGATATTGCCGCCGCTGTTGTTCGTAACGCCCGTCGACGAGAGCGAGCCGCCATTCCCGACAATAAGACTGCCAGAATTATCGATCGTCGTGGCGTTCTGGGTCGTCGCACCAATGTCGAGCGTGCCAGATACAACAGTCCAGGGCAGCGCCGTTACAGAGGGTCCGCCAGTAAGCAGCCAGGCACCGGTTCCAGTCTTCTGAAACTGTCCAAAATTCTGCAAGGATTGCGAACCCAGCAGCGCCATGTTGAAGCGGCCGGCCGTTGCTCCGCCAAGAGCAAAAGTATCTCCCGACTGAGCCACTAGCAGTGCCGTTGATGACGGATGTTCCCGTGATTGTGAGACTGTTGACGCCGCCTGTAAAAGTAATCGCGTTGGCCTGACCGCCGCGACCAATCCCGCCGGAAATAGTGCCGCTATTGACGATAGCGAGATTGCTGCCTGAGATTCCAGCACCGCCCAGGCCGGCCAAGCCGGCCAAGCCGGAAGGTCCGGGACTCTCGGACGAGTCGCCACCCGCTCCTCCCGCGCCGCCGCTGCCGCCTGTGATGGCTCCGTTATTTGTTAGCGAGATCCTCTCTGGTGACTGCAACGACATTCCAACACCGCCATCGCCCCCGTTTCCTCCACCACCTCCGAATGTTCCGCCAAATCCGCCTGCTCCACCCGTTCCACCGCTACCACCAGTTATCGCTGTATTGTTCGTGATTGAGATCGGGACGGCCGTTGAGCTCGGGGAAGGAAGAAGAAATCCATCTCCGCCCGCGCCGCCTCCACCGCCGCCGCTTCCCGCCTCACCACCATTTCCACCATCACCGCCACGGCCGCCACTTCGAGCGGCTGGAAGAGGCGAGTCCAAGGACGAACCGGCGAAACCACGACTAATGCCGGCAGCGCCGCCGCCACCACCCGAAGTCAAACCGAGCGTACTTCCTTCAATGCCCAGGCCTCCATTCCCGCCATTCCCACCCGGAAAAATTCCACCTGTCCCGCCCGGAAGGTTGCTGCCGTCTCCTTCCACGGCTGGTGCAGTTTGCCCGGTTTGGCCAGCATCTCCACCATTGCCACCAGGACCTGCGACCTCTCCCGCTGCCGCGCCGCCCAAACCACCTCCGGCGAACACTGTTTGGGGATCTGCTATCGCTGAGATTGCCAATGTAGCCAGCGCCACTCTCGAAAGCGAACGGCGGCGAAGCGTTACGGTATTGACGTGCGAAGACCCGGCGGCAATTCGCTCTCGCAGGTTGATGAAAAGGGTCGCTCCATCGTCTAACGCTGTCGTCGAAAACCACGGATGCGCCGATTGCGCGAAAAGAGCCCTCCGCTTAGTCGCTTTCAACATGATACACCCCGCGCAACTGACCGCATGCCAAGAACGGGATTCTCAATCCTCTAAAAAAATTCCCAGAACGACCATGATTCCCTAACTAAATTTCGGTCGGGTTGACGATCTTCCTCATGTTGCGAAATGGAGCGAGATTCAAACCGCACGCTATTCGGCGCTTCGTTCTCAGCAAAATGCCGCGCCGTATCGATCCGCGCTGTCCTGGGATATGGAACGCGTTCTCCAGACCCAATCCGCAATTCAATTTTGAGAGCAATTCCCTGTCCCCAAAAGTGCGCAAGAACGACCGCCCCTTCGAGCCTGTCGCCTCCGGTGCCGGTTCGCAATCGCCAACTACTCGCCTGCTGGATCTCGGGTGGCCACGGTCATGAATGTTCGAGGCCCTGGTCTCGCAGTCTCGTATGATCATGCCCGGACCCACAACGTCCGCCGTGTCCGCGATCTGTCAGAACGATTGGTTTAACGAGAGCGTATCGCTCAACACATGATGCGTAGGCGCAACACAGGTGGGGCGCGGAGTATTAGGCTTGTAGCCGCGCGCCGAGTGACCACGATTGGCCACGGTGCCGATGCATGCTAGAAAGCCGCCATGAAGGCGGATGAAGGAATGATACTTTGGTCAAAAAGAAAATGAGCGTTCGCCGCGAGTGGACGAAGGATGATGTTAAGACGCTGAAATCGCTCGCCAAGCAAAAGGCTGGTGTCACAAAGATTGCAAAGACGCTGAAGCGGACTCCTGGAGCTACAGCCGCCAAGGCCCATATGCTTGGAGTATCGCTCAGCACGCAGTAGTCGATGCCGGAGACCGACTGATAAGGTTCTGTCGGTTCCACTTTTGCGGGCGCGCGGGTTCATACAGCAATCGGCGGCGACCACAGCAGCTAACCAAGCTCCGCACCGCTTATACTGCGGCGCAAGAGCGTGACCCCGCTCCTACAAAGCGACCCCGGCAAGTCTGGCGCCGATACTCATCCCTGGTGGTTTCGGGGACCCAGACGGCGCTCAAGTTCATGGACACTTGCCAACTGATAAGGTTTGCAGCCAAACCTTATCAGTTGCCAGATCGACTTTGCTTTCACCGTTCGCTTGCCGGTCCGTCGGGGTTCGAGTCGGGGGTCCGCTACTACATCGCTAAACCCACTATTTCGAAGGCCTTGTTCTCTTACTGGAGGGCAGACTAACTCGGAACGTCGCCTCTCGATAGTCCGCCAAAAACCGCCGTTCGTGCGTGATCCGTCGCCGCCAAAAATGGTCGGCAAGTAGGCTCAAATCGGGGACACGCAACAGCCCCCACAGACTCGTGCAGATTGTGATTTCGTTGAACTTGTGAGAATTTGGACTGGCCCCCGATCTTGCTCTCTGTAGCCTCCGGAGTCCGGCACCGCGAAGCGAGCTACCTTGGCGTCCTAGCCTCCGACACCAAAGTCGTGGTGTCCAATCCCGCGATGCACCGACTGGCGGTAGACCCGTTCCACAGACATCCGCACCTGACGGGTGGCACCGTTGGCCCCAATCCTGGCAGCGGCGCGACAATGCAGAAGTGAACCGGGCGTTAGCCAGCGGCTGCGTTAAGCTTGCCAATGCCTTCAAGCCGCAGGTGAGTGACCCCCGACAAGGCGATTGAGTCTCCGAGCTTCCGGCTCAGCTGCTCGAAACGGCCAAGAATGTCCTTGCCCGCGTCGGTGTCTGCACGATGTACGCAGATATCGTTGTGCTCGTTGCGACGGACCGGCAGTAATTCAATTTCGGTGATCTTCTTCCCTGCGATCGAGCAGCGCAGCGCCAGACCATCGAGATGACGGCCGCGCATAACGTCCCAGTCGAACGCAAAATTGCCAAGGCTGTAGAAGATCGGCTTACCTTGATAGATCTCGCCGGCCTGGACCACATGCGGGTGGTGGCCGAACACCATGTCTGCCCCCACATCGATGGCGGCGCGGGCTATTTCGCGCTGGTATGCGACTGGCTCCTCCTTGGAGGACACGCCCCAATGGCATGAAAGGATCACAAGGTCGACCTTGGTCCGCAGAGCGCGGATATCTTCCCGCATGGCCTCGAGTTCGTCGGCGTCTGCGAATGTATGCGTGATCGGCTCGGCGCCCGGCATTTCCAGCGCGCGCGGGCCCGGCTCATAGGCGGCGTGGGCCTTGATGGTGGCGCATCCCGGGCCATTGGCTGAGGCGGCGTGATTGCTCGGCCAGAACACCGATGTGTAGCTCAGGAAGCCGAAACGAACCCCGTTCTTCTCGATGATCACCGGCTTCCTGGCCTCGGCCAGGGTTTCGCCGACGCCACAGTGCAGGATCCCCACCGAATCCAGCGCCTTGACGCTGGCGACAGCGGCGCTCGCGGGATAGGCGACGTTGCTGGCGCAGCTCACGCCGACATAGCCCGCCTTCTTGAGCGCCGGACCTACCTTGGCGCCCGAATGGCGCCAACCCTTCTTGTGCGGGATATCGGGCCGCGCGGGATCGATCGAGGGCTCGGCAAGCGGGCCTTCCAGCTGTCCGAACACGACATCGGCCGACGTCAGCATGTCACGCACATTGACGAATGCGCTGAAAGGATCTTCCCGGTTCTGGATGTTGGTATCGCCCAGGATGAGCAGCGTTTGATCCATGTGCAGTTCCTTTTCGTGATGTCTGGTGTGGATGTCGGGATTGCGACCAGGTCAGGCCGCGCTTTCGGCGGAGCGCGGTGTTGTCACCGCCGCTTCGCCATCGCGCACTGGCGCGATCGATTCCAGGGAGCGCTGGTTGGTTTCGATGCCGAACAAGAGGATGCCAAGCGCCAACAGCAGATAAAGCGACGCAATGGCGTAGAGCACTGATGGGAGACCATAATTGTCATAGAGCGACACAACCATGTAGGGCGATGCGATGACAGCGATCCGCCCCGTCATCTGGGCGATGCCGGAGCCGCGGAAGCGATATTCGGTTGCGAACAACTCCGGCGTATAGCCGCCGAGACCGAAGCCGATCATCAGGCTCATGCCGCCCTGCAACAGGAAGCCGAAGATCAGCACCCAGGTCGGGTCAGTCTGTTGCGAATACGCCAGCGCGAACACGCCGCACCACAAGGCCGCAAACATGGTACCGCGACGGCGTCCAAGCCAGTCGGAGGTCAACATGCCGACCAGCGGCCCGAGCGAACTGCCCAGCGCCATGACGGTCGCAAAGCTGAGCGACTTCGTGACACTCAGCCCCTGTTTGACGAAGAAGGTCGGCACCCAATAGGAGAAGCTGTAGGAACCGACCAGACAGGTGATGCAAACCGCCATCGCGAGCAAGGTGCGGGTGACAACGCCGCGCGAGAACAGGATGGAAATCGGTACCCAGGCCGGCGCAGGCGCCGCCACTGATGTCACCGGCGGGAGCGGCCCCGCCTTCGAGGCCTCAGCCTCGATATCCTGCATGATCTTTTCGGCTTCTTCGTAACGGCCGCGCGCTTCGAGCCAGCGCGGCGACTCCGGAAGCTTGCGGCGCAGAAACCAGACCCACAATGCGCCGCAGCCGCCGATCAGATACATCGGCCGCCATCCCAGTGCCGGAATGACGAACAGGCCGGTAAAATTCACGGCGAATGTCGATGCCATCGACACCACGCTGATCAAGCCAAGCGCCCAACCGCGCCGTTGCGGCGGCACGAACTCGCTGACCATGCCGTAGCCGCAGACATATTCTGCGCCGATCCCCACTCCCATGAAGAAACGCAGCGTCATCAGCCAAGTCATCGACGGCGCGAGCATCGAGAACAGGCACATGCTGCCGAAAATCAGAAGATTAAACTGATAGGCGAACCGCCGGCCGTACCGGTCGCCGACCAGCCCCGTCATCAGCGCACCAATGGCGAGGCCGGCAAAGGTGATGGAGATGTAGTGGGCATTGGTCTCCATGTTCGACCAGCCCTCCTTAACGAGGGCGCCCAACACGCCGGCGGCCATCTGGTTGTCGAAACCGTCGAAGAACATCCCGAGGCCGATCAGGCTGAGAATCCGCCACTGAAATGCGCCCATGGGGAGCCGGTCAAGCCGGCCCGCCGCGTTAACGGGGGTAGTCATAGAAAGCGTTTCTCCCGCAAGTTACGGCGGTCAGCGACCGGTTTATGCGGGCAAGATAGGCGGAACGCCCTGGCCCGAGTATGCTAATTTACTCATCACGACGATGACTTATCTTCAGAGCAACACAGAGAATGCGGCGCTGACGCGATCAGCCCTCAGTCGGAGGCGCTGATGGCCCGAAAATTGCCTCCGCTGAATGCACTTCGCGCCTTCGAGGTCGCCGCCCGCTCGGAGAACTTCACCCATGCCGCCAAAATCCTGAACGTCTCGCAGGGCGCCATCAGCCGGCACATCGCTCAACTCGAAAGCCTTCCTTGGCCTGCGCCTGTTCGTCCGTAACCAGCGCGACGTCAAGCTGACGACGCAGGGCGAACAATATGCGCAGGCCATTGCCGAAGCCTTTGATCGCATCGAACTCGCGACCCAGGTCAGCCGCCGGGAAAAGCAGTATCGCGTGGTGCGGATACGGCTGTTTCCCACGGTGGCGATGAAATGGCTGGTCAAGCGGCTCGCTCGCTTCCATGCCCTTCACCCAAGCATCAATGTGCAGGTCACGATCGCCAACGATCTCGTCGATGTAAGCGCTGGAGAGGTGGACTTCACCATTCAGATTCCCGCCATTCCAAAGCCCGGCGTGCGCTACGACACGCTGTTTCCGATCGAGCTGCTGCCGGTTTGCAGCCCCGCCGAGTTCAACAAGCATCCACCCGTGCACGATCCACGAGAGCTGCTCGACCGCACGTTACTGCAGTCGATGAAGCGCCCGCACGATTGGCGGAGCTGGTTTGACGCGGCGAACGTCACACCCGGGAGCTTTCGCGAAGGACTATCGTTCGGCAATTCCTCACTAGCCTATCAAGCAGCGATCGACGGGCTTGGCGTCGCGATGGCGCATCTGGAGCTGATCCAGGACGATCTCAACGCCGGGCGATTATTGGCGATCCATCCGCTGGTGGTACGAACCGCCGACAGCTACCACCTCGTCGGCCGCGAAACCGAGGCCGGCAGGCCGGAGATTGCTGCATTCCGCGACTGGCTGCTGTCCGAAACCAGGACACAGAAATGAGATTTCTCCATCGACAAGGTCTTGTTCTGCCTCCTCGTGTAACGCGACATGTGTAATCTCTCCTGAGTTGAGCACGCGACACCATTGTCGCGCGACGCCGCATTTCTTGTCTCTTGGTGGACCCTTGTTTCGACTCGCGCGACCGACGCGATCAGTTCTTTGCGTCCATCGTTGTCACAAGCCGCGGCCTGCATCAGGCCAATTGCTCCTTTGCGGTCTCAGCCATCAGCAGCAATGCCAAGCCTGACACAACCGCCGAAAAGATGATGAAGTAGGACAAGGAGATGGGCGTGCCAGTCCGAGTGATCAGCCACGACGCAATGAACGGAGCAAAGCCGCCAAACATCATTGATTGCAGGTTGTAAGCGGTCGTCAATCCGGTCAGCCTTCGCTTGGTTGGAAACATCTCAACAAGCGCAGCCGGCATGCTTCCCAGAAACAGCCCGCAGAACGCTGTAAAGACACTTTGTGTCAGGATCACAGTCCAAATCGATGTCGCCGCCAGCGCTACTGAAAGCAGAGGATAGGACAAGAAGATCAACAGGCCGCATGCGGCGATCATGTTGAGCCTTCGCCCTGTCTTGTCGGATATCCAACCCGATGCCAGGCATGACAGACCCATGACCAAGGTCGCAATTGCCGTCGACCAGAGCGCGGCACTGGGCGAAAGACCCGCATATTTCTGAGCGAAGGTCGGAAAATAACTGACGAACACGTACGTCACCACGGACTGGACCGCCGGAAAAGCAAACGCAAGCAACATCGCGCGAGACATGGAGAAGTTCTCCATTTCCGCCGCCTCAGGCTCCTGCTGGGCGCGCTTGAAAATCGGCGTCTCATCCACGTTGCGGCGAACATAGAAGCCCAGCGGGCCGATCAGCGCGCCGATCAGGAACGGTATCCGCCACCCCCAATCGGCCATGACGGCAGACCCAAGCGTCGTGGTGAGCACCCCGGTCACACCCGAGCCCAGCAACAGCCCCAATGTGATCGCACACGGGTGCAGGCTGCCATACAGACCGCGCCGATGTGCCGGTGCCCATTCCACCAGGAAGGAAGCTGCACCGCCCCACTCGCCCCCTGCCGAAAGGCCCTGCATGAGACGCGCGACCACCAGGAGAATTGGGGCTGCGATGCCGATCGAGGCATAGGTCGGCAAGACGCCTATCAGGCCGGTTGAGCAGGCGATCATCAGAAACGTCAGCAGGAGTGCCGGCTTGCGCCCGTATTTGTCGCCGAACAATCCAATAAGGAGACCGCCGAGCGGACGGGCCACAAAACCGACGCCGAACACCGCGAATGTTGCGAGCAGCGCCGTGTTCTCGTCCCCGGCTACGAAGAACTTTGTTCCGAGAACACTGGCCAGATAGGCGTAGACCGTGAAGTCGTACCACTCGAGCACGTTGCCGATCCCGGCTCCTGCAATGGCTTTGACCCTGGCAAACAGGCTTGTGGATTGAAATTGGCCGCGCGCGACGACGTCATAGGCCTCGGCAGTCATCTGATCCCCCCTGCCCGGATTTTTTGTTTTCCGATCATCGGAGCCTAGCCGCGGCGCGTCCAATCGAATATTGAATGATTGGTATTCGGACTCGGAATGTCAGATGGCACCCCCGCAAGCTTCAGCTTTCGCTTATCAACTCCGTTTCAAGCAACTCCAGCTGATGATCGCGCTCGGGGATCAGGGAAGTCTCAGCAAGGCGGCTGCGGTCCTCAACGTCACGCAACCAACTGCGACCAAGATGCTGGCGGAACTCGAGGCGTTGGCGCGATTCAAGATCTACGAACGCAAACCCCGCGGGATGCAGATCACAGAGCTCGGCGGCGAAGTGCTGATGTTCGCATCACGCGTGTTGTCCGAGTTCGACCGCATGCAGGCTGCGCTTGACGCAAGGCGCAACGGAGGCATCGGCGAACTCGTCGTCGGAGCCATTATCGGCGCGCCGGACATGATCGCCCGGGCGGTGACGGAGATGAAGCAGGCGCTGCTATCGATATGGCTGACGACGATCATGTGGTGCGATCGCCCCTGACGGTCCGAGCACCACGTCTCTCGAGGCGGAGGCCGCTATCCTAACCCCTCACATCGATCCAGAACGTCGTAGTCCCTTGCTCGTGTCTACCAGAGACTTGGAACAACAGCGAAGACGCGACGGCGCTTATTCCTGGGACGTCTTCGAAGACGCCGCTGAGAGCGGACGCTTTCTGGAGACGTTCATGGTGACCTCATGGCTTGAGCACCTGCGGCAGCACCAGCGCGTAACAAACACCGACACGGCCGTTCAGGATGCGATCCGCGCGATCGGTGCCGCGGCTGAGCTACGCCTACGCCAAGCTCGCGGCCATCCGGCGTAAGAAATCGCACAAAATCGTAGTTTGGCGTGCAAAATAGTCCGATTGGTAGCGGGAGACCGCTACCAACGTTCCCCCCGACCGCTTTCCGCTGAATTTTTGGTGTCCGTGGCCTAAAGCGCCAGCCTCTAGCGGCGCGTTGCTTAATTTCGCATCCAGACCGGAGCACCAATCCACAGCGACAGCTCCGCATTGAAATAAAATTTGATGGGATAAGTCTAAAAGACGACTTGATCTCTTATCCTTCTATGAAGCTGCGACGTTCCAGCCATTCGATAGGTAAGCAGTAATGACCGATCAACAATTGGCTCTTCAGGCCGTCAGCGAAGCCCAATGCATACTGAACGAATACCTTCAGCCCCGCCCCCACGACAATGAGCGCATCCTCGACAGGTTGGTGGAGGTTCTTGAGCGGCCCGGTTTGATAGTTGCAGTGAGCCGGTTGCAGCAACGAAGTAGTCTCTGAGCGCTCAGATGACGAAACAATTTCCATTAATTCCTTTGGCCGCTTGCATCGCTACATTCTTGTTAGGGGGAACGCCAACTGCGCTGGCGAAACAATGCAGTACCGCGATGCCACCAAATCGGCACGAGTATTGGTCTTGGCGCCTCATCGACGGACGAAAATGCTGGTACGAAGGCAAGCCGATGCTTTCGAAATCATTATTGGAGTGGCCTGTGCAGGTTTCGACGCAGCCGCGTCTCACTGAAGAGCTTGCAAGCGCCCTCATAGAGAAGCCTAGCGATCCGATAGATTCAGAAGAGCTGGCGCCGACGCACAAGAATACTTTCGATGCCCTGTGGCGCACCAGGGTTGAACGGCGGTAGACTTTTGACCTTCAAATTGAGCGAGGCCGCTTCGTCAGCTAAGGCTATCGGCTTCGATCCTGCTCTCCCCTTGTGGGAGCCTTATGCAGCGAAAAAATCTAACGAGCAGGGTTCAGCACGAATTTTGGGAGTCAGTCGTCGCTGCAGATACTTTCATTTCTCTTTCCCATAGCGGCATACAAGACGGCCCGATGACGGCGGGGCCACCTTGCAGAGGGTCGCCTTCGCTTTCAGCGCCCGCCGTCGTCTCGAAGCGGACAGTGGCGGTATTTCGGGCAGACCGGCTACGCCGGTGTGTTGCCGCCTGATAACGCGGCGGGGCGTTTTGCTGTTGACGCGCCACACAACAATCAAAGCACCAACAGCCGTATATGTGCGAACGGTATAATCGCCTTTTCTCAACGCATCGCACCTAAATCATGTACCATCTCGTACACAAAGGCGGTGCGCCGACGGGCCATCAGAAGCAGACTTCAAACTGCGAATGCTTGATGCCCGCTTCAGCGCCGTGAGCGGACATCATCAGCTAGACCAGTCATGTCCGGGAAGGGCCAAGAACGGACGTATCCGGTACCGAATTGAGCGCGGGAAGTCCGTCATTCGATGTCACAAAGGGTTTGCGGCCCGGAGTCCAAAGAATACACCTCGCGCAATTGCGTCCCGCACTATGCCGCGCTGACGTTATCTTCATCAATTGGATCAGCGATCGTCGGCAAGGTATGCATACCGCGTTCATGGAAGTGGGTCGCCGGTGTGCGATCGATGGCCAGACTGAGAAGTTCCGGTCGACTGTAGTGGCCGCGCGAGTCCATCAGTTGCTTGCGTCGATCGATTAACGCGAAATCCAGATCGGCAATCACCTGGCCTTGACCAGAACGCAAGGGTTCACCGATCAATTCACCTTCTGGCGAGATGATCGCGGTGAAGCAGCCGCCGGAGATTGGCCCAATGCTGCACCCGGTGTCCTTCATGATCTGTGCTTGCTGTTCGCCATCTAGCCACGCCGTTGCGCTAACAACGAAACAGCCGGCTTCAAGGGCGTGATGGCGGACATTGACTTGTGTCTGCTCGGCAAATCGATCACCCGCGAATGAACCCGGATACATCGCAGAATGGATTTGCTCGCCGTCAGCCATCAGGGCGTAGCGCGCCAGCGGATTGTAATGCTCCCAGCATGCCAACTGGCCGATACGGCCGACGACACTATCCACTGCGCGCAGCCCGGAACCATCGCCCTGGCCCCAAATCATGCGCTCATGAAAAGTGGGACTGATCTTGCGGCGACGTTGGACTAAGGTACCGTCTGCGTCGAACAACAATTGCGTATTATAGAGCGTGCCGCCGTCGCGCTCGCTGACGCCTATCGACACCACCATCCTAGCCTGCCTCGCAGCCTCACCGATGGCTTCCGTGGTGGCTGAGGGTACCGTTACGGCCTGATCGAGCAGCCGGGGGTGCTCCTTGCCGGTTCGGAGCTCGAAAGGAGTCTGCACGAATGAGAAATAGGGATAGTATGGCACCACCGTTTCCGGGAACGTGGCGAACTGGACCCCCAGTTTGGCGAGTTCCGCGATTTTCTGAACCACTTTTTGCACCGTACCTTCCCGGCTATAGAGCACGGGACTGATCTGTACGGCAGCGGCTTTGACGATGATCATGCTTTTTCTCCCAGAATACGGATTGGGCCCCTGGGGACCGTTGGCCGCTCATACAGCTTGCTGAAACAACGCCATCGAATTGCGCGCGAAACGGAGGAAGAACCTCTGCATTGCTTGATCGGTCTTGGTTCGGGCTTCAACCAATGCATCGGGACCAAGGGCCGACCCTTCAACGGAGAAGAACGTCAGATCATGCAGCCCAATGGAACCCAGGATAGCTTTGAGATACGGCGTGATGAAATCGGGCTGATGCGTGCGCTCGCCGGAAAATCTTCCGCCCGATGACACTGCGACAAAAACCGGACGGTCGCGTAGCGCACCTATTTTTCCTTCGGCAGTCACGTGGAATGTTCGACGGACTCGAACGACGTGATCTATCCACATCTTGAGAGCGGCAGGCACGCTGAAGTTATGCATCGGAGTTGCGATGACCACGAAGTCGGCGCTCTCAAGCTCCTGGATCAGCTCTTCAGACCGGGACATAGAGCCTTCGGGAGACAGTTCCGCGAACGACCGCTCCGTCGCGCCAAGAGCAGTTGCATAATCTTCATCGAGATCGGTGATGGCGCCACCGATCGGTCGAATGATGACCGTTGCCGTGGGTTCGCTGTTCAGCAGATGGCCGACGATTGTTTGAGATAGCCTGTAGCTCTCCGATGCCTGCCCGCGGGGGCTGCAAATCAAATGCAGTATTTTCATGATTGGCTTTCCATCGCTGTTGTCTGAACTCTGACTGAACGATAGCCAATCGCGCGGCCTGCATCCAAGGACCATGAATGAGCTTTGCGACTGGTCCATGATTTACCCGCGATGAACTTGACCGCTGCGGCCTGCGAGAAGTGGAGACCGATCCGACCCGTTGTGGCATAGTCGTTTTTCGTTCATCCACGGATCGGATCAGGCCATGCGTGCCGCGAAGCCCGAAAACCTCTTGTTGCTTGATCCGACGGCGGCGTCACCGTTCTACCGGCAGATCTACGATAGGTTTCGCGACGCCATCGCCAATGGAATGTTGAAGCCCGGCGACCGTATTCCCTCGGCACGGGCGCTGACCAAGGAGTTGGGGCTGGCCAGAGGTACCATCGAAACGGCGTATTCCTTGCTGGCCGCCGAGGGGTATATCGAGGCACGCGGTCAGGCAGGGACCATAGTAAGCCCGGATCTCAAGCCGCGAACGCCCACTGCGAGCCCGGTGCCGTTGCCGGATATCCCCGACATCGACGCTGTCAGTTTTCGTCCGGATTCCATCCTGCCGTTCCAGATGGGCTTGCCGGCCCTGGATGCCTTTCCTCGCAAGATTTGGGCGCGCCTTGGCGCGCGCAGTGTGCGCGCCATGCAGCCTTCTGACATGATCCATCCTTCCGTGTACGGCTTGCCTTTGCTGCGTGCGGAAATCGCGAGGTACCTCCAGGTTTCGCGGGGGATCAGCTGCCGGCCATCACAGGTGTTCGTCACCTCGGGCTATCGTCAAACCGTGGAGCTGATTGGTTATACCCTCCTGAAGGCGGGTGATCGCGTCTGGCTCGAAGACCCGGGTTATCCGCCCACCGGGGAAATATTCAACCATATGCGCATCGAAGGTGTCTCCGTGCCGGTCGACGGGGAGGGCATGGTTGTTTCCGATGCCGTCAAGCTGGCGCCCAAGGCGCACGCAGCGGTGGTCACGCCTGCGCATCAGAGCCCGCTCTGCATGTCCTTGTCGTTGCCCCGGCGCCTCGCGCTGTTGGACTGGGCCGCGCGAAACAAGGCATGGATCATCGAAGACGACTACGATGGCGAATACCGCTATGTCAGCCGCCCACTCCCTGCGTTGAAGAGCCTCGATCGCGATGGGCGGGTGCTCTATGCAGGCACGTTCAGCAAGGTGCTCTTTCCAGGCATGCGGCTTGCGTATCTCGTGGTGCCGGAACAGAAGGTGGAGCGGTTTGAGCAGGTCGCTGAAAGCCTTTCAGCGGGTTGTCCCGGGCTCACGCAAACTATCGTCACTGCATTCATCGCCGAAGGACATTTCGCGCGCCATATCCAGCGGATGAGGAAGCTCTATGCCGAGCGCCGAGAGGCGACGGCCGCGGGCCTGGAAAGCGTTTTGGGAAAATATGTACGAATAGATTCACAGCCGGGGGGCATGCACCTGATCTTGCGTCTGCGAGGCAATCGATCAGACCGCCGGCTCGTCGCAAGTATGCGGGAACAGAATTTGTACGCGGAAGCACTCACGGACTGGACGACACGCAACGATGGAGCTTCGGCCCTTCTTCTAAATTTCACAAATATTGACTCCCGGCGCACCGTCGAACATTTCGGACGACGCATTTTGAAATTGATGTGACGGCGGCGGCTGGTGCGAGATCTGCTGGAGCCCAAAATCATGGCACACCTGCAAAGACCAATCATGGACCTTCTTGAATAGGCCAAGATACAGCACGATGGAATCCTTCAACCAGATGAGGATTCAATCATGAACAAGCGCATTGATTACGCCAAGGCTTCGCCGGACGGCTTCAAGTCTTTCGGGGGTGTCTATGTCTATCTTCAAAAAAGCGGCCTCCCAAAGCAACTCGTCGATCTCGTGTATCTGCGGGTTTCGCAGATCAACGGCTGTGCCTACTGTATCGATATGCACTCCCGCGACCTGCTCAAGTCTGGCGTCGCCGTCGAAAAACTCGTGCTGGTGCCTGTATGGCGCGACGCGGGGCAAGTCTTCAGTGATCGCGAACGCTCTGCGCTGGCCTGGACAGAAACCGTGACGCGGGTGGCCGAAACCGGCGTTCCCGATGCCGACTATGAGGCCGCGGCTGGCGAATTCAGCGACAAGGAGCTCGCTGACCTCACCTATGCCATTGGCTTGATGAGTGCGTTCAACCGATTGGGAATTTCGTTTCGCTCGATTCCCGCTGCCGCCGGCAAGGCTTGAGGTACCCAACATTTCGCGCATGGAAATTCGTCCATGCGCGCACCCTGCGACGTCCGGCCGTAGCGCCGGCGACGAGTGAATGGATTTACGCACATGGCATGGATAATGCTGGCCTCCGCCGGCTTTCTCGAAATCGGATTCGCGTTCGGCATGAAGTGGTCTGCAGGGTTTACGCAGCTGATACCTGGGCTGTTCACGGCTGCTACCGGCTTGTCGAGTGTCTTTCTTCTCTCACTCGCGCTCCGGACACTTCCAGTAGGAACGGGGTACGCGATCTGGACCGGCATCGGCGCCGCGGGTACCGCCATTCTAGGTATCGCAGTGTTAGGCGACTCCGCGTCGCCCGCGCGGCTGCTTTGCATTGTTTTGATTGTAGCAGGCGTGATTGGACTAAAGCTTGTCTCGGTAAACTGAAATGCCGCTTTGCCGCAAGAGGCCCAGTGTCCGCTTTGGGTCAAAAAGCCGACATAGACTTAGGGCGGCGCGATGTCCGTTACGGGCCAATAGGCGACGTCGCCGATCCGCCTTTTTCATTCAATGACCTCGTCGTTTCCATCAACACCTGACGGGCGGGTGAGCCTAACCATCCAGAATCGGTCAAGTGCATTGCCCCTTCGGTGCAAACTGTCTTCTGGCGAGAGATGGGCATCAACGGTAACATTGCGCAAACTGTTCGGGCGGGGAGAGACGAATGATCTCTGCTTGTTGGCTTGCCGTTTGGATCGCGTGCTTCGGCTTAGGAATGGCTGTTGTCTATCGGACTGGACTCCGCATCGAACGTTGGTCTGGCGCTCTTGGCTTGACCTACTTCGTACTCATGGGCTGTTCAGTGCCGATCTTAGCTTGGCTGGCCGCGGATCAGATCGCAACTGTAGAGCTGGCCAGTTGCGAGGAGTTAGACCCAACCGCGGATCGGCTAAAAGGCATGTCACCATCCGAATTTCGCACGCGCTGCATTGCGACTCACGACAATTCAGATTGGCTTGCTCGTCGCAAAACATGAATGCTCTGGAGGCAAATCATGCCGGATGCGCTTGAAGTCGAGATATCTGCCTTCTTCAACAAATACATGGAGACGTTCACCTCCTGGGATGGCGATCAAATCGCCAAACTCTACTGCGCTCCCTGCATCACCATGCGGGGTGACGGGTCGATACATTGTTTTCAGTCACGTGGCGAGATTGCGCGGTTTTTCCAAGGAGTGGCCGATACCTACCGACGCGAAGGGGCCGAAAGTGGAACTCTGCACGATGTAGTGGCCGTTCCTATAGGCGAACGCAGTGCTCTCGGAACTGTAACGTGGAAAAACCTCCGACCGGATGGAAGCGTCACAAGGCAATGGCGGCAGTCCTACAACCTTGTTCGCTTCCCCGACGGCTGGCGCATCCTTGCTACGACATTTCACCTAAGCGGAGTACCGGGCGAGTGATTTCCGCTTTGGGTCAAACGCGGAAGTCGGAACGCGCAATCGTAACGTCCGCATCACTCCCGACACCGGACTTTCGATAGCCAGCGCAGCACTTCCGAAAACGGCGTCTGCAAGACGCACGGACGCCATCATTCGAACGCTATTCAGCGGTCAGCCCCAATGCCCTCACCGCAGCCACCAAAGTGGGCGTTTCGCTATCGTACATCTGCTTGAACGCGATGTGTCCTTGAGCGAATTCCTCGATGCCATACGAGTCGAGCCACTTCAGTATTCTATCAGTCTTGCTTGCTTCCACCATCAGGCCGGAAAGGCGCTCTACGACTTCCTGCGGCATGCCGACTGGGCCGGCGAGAAAGACGTAACCGGCAATAGCAAAGAGCTTGGCGTCGAGCCCCTGCTCGATAAAAGTGGGAACGTCGGGAAGCTTCCTGTTCCGCCTCGTCGATTGCACGGCGATTGCCTTTCCGGCTCCGGATTCCAACGCGTTGACAGCATTGGCGTAGCTCCCCATCGCCGCCTGAAGCACGCCCGCGGCGAAATCCTGCCACATCGGCGCTTCGCCGCGGTAGTGCACGGCTTTTATCTGCAGCCCATACTGTTTGTTGAGCTCTGCAACGACAATATGCGGGTACGTGCCTGGGCCAAAAGTCCCCACATTCGTGGCGTTCTTGCGGGCGTATTCGACGAACTCTTTCAAGCTGGTGGCGTTCGTCGCCTTGTAGGCGACCAATGGCAGATGTCCTGCCGACATACTCGAAATGAGCGCGAAGTCTTTGTCGGCGTCGTACGGCACATTCTTAAAGATCACGCGGCTTTGCGCCAGAGTCGCGGTGATGGCGACCAGTAGTGTGTAACCATCTGCCGGCGACTGCTTCACCGCCGCTGCACCGATCGAACCGCTCGCACCTGCCTTATTCTCAACGATAACCGGCTGGCCGAGTTTCTGGGACAGGTATTCGCCGTAGATGCGCGCAAGCGAGTCTGTGAATCCGCCGGCAGGATAGGCGCAAACGATTTTGATAGGCTTGGATGGCCAAGTCTGCGTCCACCCGCGATCATGATACGAAAAAGCGATAGCGGCTGCGCCGGTTGCGATAAAGGAACGGCGCGTGGTTCTCGATGCCATGACGACCTCCATCGGATCTACATTTCGAATACGCGCGTCGTGGGTGCGCTGCTGCCGGTCCTTCAAGCGAACGACCTTGGTTGAACCTTGCGCGGTTCGGGGCGCCGCTGCGCGGCGCGGCAAGCCGTTGGTCATGCTCACGAATTGTCTCCTGAGCAAATTGCTGCCACCCAGAGGACGGTATCAGGCCATGGGCGGGGGCTCTTGACATTCTGCTTACATTCTCCTCACCGGCGGCTTATTCTTGCGTTGCAACCGGCGCGAGAGACCGACGGGGGAAGTCACCCAAGGAATTGCCAGATTGCGGTATCTCTTCGAGGAGTACGCATTCGACACCGACCTTCGCGAGCTTTACCGCGGAGCACACGTGGTCTCCGTTGCTCCTCAGGTATTCGACCTGCTCGATTATCTGATCCGCAATCGGAAACGGGTCGTGAGTAAGGACGACCTCATCAATACCGTCTGGAACGGCCGTGTCGTGTCCGATGCGGCACTGGCAACGCGGCTGAATGTCGCTCGAAGTGCGATCGGCGATTCCGGCGTAAAACAGCGTCTAATCAAAACCCTGCAACGCAAAGGCTTCCGTTTTGTTGGAACGGTGCAGGAAGTGCAGAGGCCCGCAGATGCGGTACTCACAGCCGATTCCGGCGGACAGATCTTTCGGGGTAGCGCTGGTCCAGGTCGTCGGACGCCGTGCCCCCGGATGGACATGCCTCAGGAACTCGCGACGGCGCTACGAGGTCGATTCCCCCGCCGCGTCTTTCCATCGTCGTGCTGCCGTTCGCGAACCTCGGAGGCGATCCCGAGCAGGATTATTTTGCCGATGGCGTGACCGACAGCCTCACCACGGACCTTTCGCGCATCAGTGACTCATTCGTAATCGCGCGTAACACCGCTTTCACCTTCAAGGGAAAAGCCGTCAATGTAGAGAAAGTCGGGCGCGAGCTGAATGTCCGCTATGTGCTTGAAGGGTCGGTGCAGCGAGGCGGCAACCGGCTTCGGGTGAATGTTCAGCTGATCGATGTCGAAACCGGCAATCACCTGTGGGCCGACCGGTTCGAGAAACCCGTCGTCGACCTGTTCGATATGCAGGACGAAGTCGTATCGCGGCTGGCAAACACGCTAAATGCGGAGCTCATTGAGGTTGAGGCGCGGCGAGCGGGACTTTCAATCCATCCCGATGCGATGGACCTCTATTTCCAGGGCTGGGCTTGCGCGAACAATGGGACGACCGCGGAATACATGACGCAAGCCCAAGCCTTTTTTGACCGAGCCCTGGCGCTTGATCCCGGCAATATCGGGGCGCTTGTCGGCTCGGCGCGGGTTAATGCGGCGATTGGTGCCAATCTTATGCGCGACGACTGGATCGCGCACCTCACGGCGGCCGAAGTCGCCTTAACGAGGGCCTTGTCCCTCGCGCCAAACCATGCTCAGGCCCATAGCGTCTTGGGCCTCGTCCAATCATTTACCAACCCGGTCCAAGGTATCGCTGAGTGCGAACGGGCGTTAGCACTGGATCACAATCTGGCCGACGCTCATGCCTTCATCGGTCTAGCTAAGTTTTTTCTCGGTCGCGGCGAGGAGACCGAGGCCCATATCCGCGAGGCGCTTCGTCTCTCTCCTCGCGATACCAACGCCTACCGGTGGTTCATGTTTGTCGGTCTCGCCAAGTTGTTTCTCGGCGCTGACGTGGAAGCAGTTGTGTGGCTGCGCCGGAGCATCGAGGCCAACCGCAATCATCCCGTCACGCATTGCTATCTCGCCGCTGCACTGTCGCTGCTGGGCTCACCAGACAAGGCGCGGGCCGCCGCGCAGGCGGGCCTTCTGCTCAATCCGACCTTCAACCTCCGCCGCTACCGAGCCCGCGCGGCGAGCGACCATCCGGCTTATCTCGCCGGCCGCGAGCGTGTGTATGAGGGCATGCGCATGGCCGGGGTGCCGGACGAATGAACGGCAGGAAGTTGCCGGTCGCGACCCAATGTCCGTTTCGACGAAATAGCGGACGTGAGCCCCGACTAGGGCCGTGTCCGCTTTGGGTCAAACTCGGAAGTCGGAACGCGCAACCGTAACGTCCGCTTCACCGCCGACACCGGACTTTCGATAATCCAGCGCGGCACTTCCGAAAAGGGCCAGATTCGGACATCTCAGCACAACGCGCATCTTGATCAATTCGAAAAGCCATGCAGCAGATCGCGACGACCGCGATAGCAGTCGGGGCTTGCT